>JAJZNE010000044.1 GCA_021847995.1 Pseudomonadota bacterium
CGTCGGGATACAGTCTGTGGGCATCGGGGACCTCCTCTGCTTCGCCGCAAGGCTTTGTTGCAGAAGAACTTTCGCCGATTCAGAGCCCCGATGCACCTATTCTCTGTGAGAAATGCGGGCTAGCGCCACGGCCGGACGCTATCGGGGGTCCGGCGGCCCGCCCTCCGCACGCCCCCGCGCGGCGTGCAGGACCGCGGCGCCGAAGGCAATGCCGGTCAGCGTCACCAGCACGATGATCCAGCGCGCCCGTGTCGCCGCTGCGTTCGCCTCCACGGTCAGCCTGGCGCGCATCGCCCGGCGCTCGGCGGCGATGCGCGCATCCATGTCGCCGCCGACCGGCAGCAGCGCATCGGCGCTTTCGGCGAGGCGCGGCGCCAGCGCCGCCAGCGCCGCCGCGGCGTCGGGGCGGTGCGCGGCCACCGCGGCATCGTCCAGCGCCGCCTCCCGCTCCAGCGCGCGGGCGAGCGGCAGGGGTGCGGCATAGCTTGCGAAAATGCCGCTCAGCCCGACGATGACGAAGGCCATCGCCAGGAATGCCGTCCAGGTGCCGCTTGCGCCGTCGCGCCGCATGAAGCTTTCTCCTGCGCCGCTCATCACCCGCCGGGGCCGCCGGGTCAACCTGCAGGCGGAGCAGGGCGATTTGTTAACCGCGCCGGTGCAGCCTCGTCCGGCGGCGAGGAGCGTCCGGCATGCGGCTGTTGGCCTTGCGCGGCAGGCTTGCCCTGGCACGGCGGTCGGCGGCATCGGCAGCACCGGCGCCGCCGGAGGCGACCGCGCGTCCGGCAGCAGCGGCCGCGGCCGCCCCCGCGGAGACCGCGCCGCCGCCCGGCAGCTGGACGATGCCGCGGCTGCGGCTGGTGGAGGCTTTGTGGGGCGAGGGGTTCCTGCTGCCGGGCGGCGCGGCGGAGGTGTTGCGGCTCGCGGTGCCGCTGGGCCTGTCCGCGGCCTCCTCCATCCTGCTGCTCGGTGCCGGCAGCGGCGGGCCGTCGGTGCGGCTGGCCGGGGATCTCGGCGTCTGGGTGCGCGGCCATGAAGCCGACCCCTTCCTGACGGAGATGGCGGCGCGCCGCATCCAGCGCGCCGGCGTCGCCCTGGCCAAGCGGGCAACCATCGCATCCTGGAACCCGTCCCGCCCGGCCTTCGACCGCCGCGCCTTCGATCATGCCCTGACGCTCGAAGCGCTCTGCGTCACCGAGCCGCAGCATGTGCTGGAGGCGATGGCACAGGCGGTGCGGCCGGGCGGGCAGATCGCGCTGCTGGAGACGGTGGCGCCGACCCCGCTCGACCCCGCCGACCCGGCGGTGGCGGCGTGGCTGCGCACGGGGCCGGACGGGGCGCTTTTGCCCGACCCGGTGCGGATCGGCGCGGCGCTGGAGCAGCTCGGCTTTGCGGTGCGGGTGGCGGAGGATGTCTCGCCACGGCATATCCGCCTGGCGGTGCGCGGCTGGCGCCTGCTGCTGCGCAGCCTTGCCACCGACCGGCCGGATGCGGCACAGGCAGCGCTGCTGATCGCGGAGGCCGACCGGTGGCTGCGCCGCATCCGCCTGATGCGCGCGGGACGTATCCGCATGATGCGCTGGCTGGCGGTGGAGCGGCGCAGGAGCGCATGAGGCGCATGAGGCGCATGAGGCACAGCGTTTCCCGGTCCGCCGGGTTGACTCCCGCCCGGCACGCCGTTACCTCGCCGCGCGTCCGCCATGCCTTCGCGCCTGCAAGGGTTCTGACGCCATGAAGATCCGTAACAGCCTGAAATCGGCCAAGACCCGCGACAAGAACTGCCGCGTGGTGCGCCGGCACGGCCGCGTCTATGTCATCAACAAAAAGAATCCGCGCATGAAGGCCCGCCAGGGTTGAACGGATGAAGGTGCGCCGGGATTGAGCAGGGCGTCCCGCCTGCGCTTGCGCATTCGCCCACCCTGGCCCAGAATTCCGCCATTCCGCCGGGGAGCCGTTCGATGATCGCCCAGCCCGCGCCCAAACAGGAGGTGCTCGCCCGCCGCGACGCGATCGTCGCGGGGCTGCGGCGGCTGCTGCCGGAGAGCGGGGTGATCGCCGAGCCGATCCGGCTGCGCCCCTATGAGACCGACGGGCTGGCCGCCTACCGCCAGCCGCCGCTCGCGGTCGCGCTGCCGGAAACCACCGAGCAGGTGGCCGCGGTGCTGCGCTTCCTGCATGAGGAGGGTGTGCGCATCATCCCGCGGGGCGCCGGCACCAGCCTGTCCGGCGGCGCGCTGCCGATGGCGGATGCGGTTGTGGTCGGGCTGATGCGCCTCAACCGCATCCTTGCCATCGACTACGCCGACCGCTGCGCGACGGTGCAGGCGGGCGTGACCAATATCGGCATCACGCAGGCGGTGCAGGGCACCGGGTTCTTCTATGCGCCCGATCCGTCGTCGCAGCTCGCCTGCATGATCGGCGGCAATGTCGGCATGAATTCCGGCGGTGCGCACTGCCTGCGCTACGGCGTGACGGCGAACAATCTGCTCGGCCTGAAGATCGTCACCGTCAGCGGCGAGATCATCGACATCGGCGGCGCCCACCTGGATGCCGCCGGCTATGACTGGCTCGGTCTGCTGACCGGCAGCGAGGGGCAGCTTGCCGTGGTCACCGAAGTGACGGTGCGCATCCTGCGCGGGCCGGAAGGGGCACGGGCGATGCTGGCGGCATTCCGTGCCAACGAGGTGGCCGGCGCCTGCGTCGACGCCATCATCTCCTCCGGCATCATCCCGGTGGCGCTGGAATTCATGGACCGCCCGGCGATCCATGCCTGCGAAGCCTTCGCCCATGCCGGCTATCCGCTGGATGCCGAGGCGATGCTGATCATCGAGGTGGAGGGCAGCCCCGCCGAGCAGGACTTCCTGCTCTCCCGCATCCGCGAAATCTGCGAGCGGCACGACCCGATCAGCCTGAAAGTGTCGCAGTCGGCGGAGGAATCGGCGGCGATCTGGAAGGGTCGGAAAGGCGCATTCGGCGCGGTCGGACGGATCAGCCCCGACTATCTCTGCATGGACGGCACCATCCCCACCGGCCGCCTGCCCGAAGTGCTGCGCCGCATCGGCGAGATGAGCGAGCGCTACGGCCTCAAGGTCGCCAACATCTTCCATGCCGGGGACGGCAATCTGCACCCGCTCATCATGTTCGATGCCAACGATCCGGACAGTTTCGCGCGTGCCGAGCGGTTCGGTGCCGACGTGCTGCGGCTGTGCGTGGAGGTCGGCGGCTGCCTGACCGGCGAACATGGCGTGGGGGTGGAGAAGCGCGATCTGATGGACGCGCAGTTCACGCCGACTGATCTCGCCCAGCAGCGGCGCATCAAGGACGCCTTCGACCCGCTCTGGCTGCTCAATCCGAGCAAGGTCTTCCCGCTCGTCGAGACCCTGAAGCAGGCGGCATGAGCGAAGCCCTGGCGCCGGCGGATGAGGAGGGCGTCGTCACTGCTCTCGCCGAGGCGTACGACGCCGGCGTACCGCTGGAGATCAGCGGGCGCGGCAGCAAGCGCGGCATGCTGCGCCCGGTGCAGGCGGCGCGCGGCCTGTCGGTTGCGGGTCATGCCGGCATCACGCTGTATTCGCCGCAGGAACTGGTGATCGCGGCGAAGGCCGGCACGAGGCTCGACGAGATAGAGGCCGCAGTGGCGGCCCATGGTCAGCACCTGATCGCCGAACCGCCCGACCTTTCTGGCGTGCTCGGCGTCCGCGCGCCGCAGACGCTGGGCGGCGTGGTGGCGGCCAACCTGTCCGGCCCGCGGCGCATCGCCGGGGGCGCGACGCGGGACCATGTGCTCGGCGTGCGCGCGGTCAACGGGCGGGGCGAGCTGATCCGCTCCGGCGGGCGCGTGCTCAAGAACGTCACCGGCCTTGATCTGTGCAAGCTGCTGAGCGGCAGCCACGGCACGCTTGCGGTGCTGACCGAGATCACGCTGAAGGTGCTGCCGGCACCCGAGCGGTGCGGTACCGTGACACTGACCGGGATCGACCCGACAAAGGGGGTCGCCGCGCTGTCGGCCGCCCTCGGTTCGCCCTACGGCGTGTCGGCGGCAGCCTATTTGCCGGCCGGCGCGGCGGCGCGGGTGCCGGCGCTGGCATGGCTCGGCGCCGCGGTGGCGCTGGTCCGCGTCGAGGATTTCGCCCCCTCCGTCGCCTACCGGACGGAGAAGCTGCGGCAGGAACTGGCCCGGTTCGGCCGCACCGAGCTGCTCGACGACGGGGCGAGCCGGAATGCCTGGCGGGCGGTGCGCGACGCGCTGCCGCTGCGGGGCGAGGAAGGGGCGATCTGGCGCGTCTCCGTCCGCCCTTCGGCTGCCCCGGCGGCGGCGGCGGCGGTGGTCGGGGCGTTCGGGGCGCGCTGGTTCATGGACTGGGGCGGCGGCCTGATCTGGATCGCCGGCCCGCCGAGCGAGGCGGCGCACGACGCGGTGGTGGCGGCGGCGCGGGCCGGCGGCGGCACCTGGATGCTGCTGCGCGCCCCTGACGGCCTGCGCGCCGCGGCGTCGGTGATCCCGCAGGAACCGCCGGCGCTGGCACGCATCACGTCGGCGGTGAAGGCCGCATTCGATCCGAAAGGCATCCTCAATCCCGGCCGCATGTACCCGGGTGTCTGAAAGTCACGATGCAGACCAGCTTCACCGCCGAACAACTGCGCGACCCCGCCATCGCCGCCTCCAACCAGGTGCTGCGCACCTGCGTCCATTGCGGGTTCTGCACCGCAACCTGTCCCACCTTCGTCCTGCTCGGCGACGAACTGGACAGCCCGCGCGGGCGCATCTACCTGATCAAGGACATGCTGGAATCGGGCCGGCCCGCCACCGGGGACGTGGCGCGGCATGTCGATCGCTGCCTCTCCTGCCTGTCGTGCATGACGACCTGCCCGTCCGGCGTGCATTACATGCATCTTGTCGATCATGCGCGCACCGTCATCGAGGAGACGTTCCGCCGACCCTGGCACGACCGGATGCTGCGCGCGCTGCTGGCGGCGGTGCTGCCGTATCCGGGCCGCATGCGCGCCGCCCTGGCGGCGGCGCGGCTCGGGCGGCCGTTCGCCGCTCTGGTGCCGGGATCGACGACGCTCGGCCGGCGGCTGCGGGCGATGCTGGCGCTGGCCCCGCGCGGCCAGATGCCGCGCAGCACCCTCGACGGTGTGCGCACGCACCCGGCCGAGGGCACGCGGCGCGCGCGCGTGGCCCTGCTCGCCGGCTGTGCGCAGCGGGTGCTGGACCCCGGCATCAACGATGCCACGATCCGGCTGCTGACACGGCTCGGCGTCGAGGTGGTGGTGGCGCGTGGCGCCGGGTGCTGCGGCGCGCTCACGCATCACATGGGCCGCCATGCCCCCGCGATGGCGAGCGCACGCGCCAACATTGACGCCTGGACGCGGGAAATCGAGGGTGACGGCCTGGATGCGATCGTCGTCAACACCTCCGGCTGCGGCACCACGCTGAAGGATTACGGCTTCATGTTCCGCACCGGGGAAGCGGCGTTGCGCGAGCGGGCGGAGCGTGTCGCGTCGCTGGTCGCCGATATCAGCGAATTTCTGGTCCGCATCGGCTATGCGCCGACGCGCGAGCCGCCAGGCCTGACCGTCGCCTATCACGCCGCATGCAGTCTGCAACATGGCCAGCGCGTGACCGAGGCGCCGAAGCTGCTGCTGCGCAAGGCCGGCTTCCGCGTGGTCGAACCGGCGGAGGGTCATCTCTGCTGCGGCTCCGCCGGCACCTACAACCTGCTGCAACCCGAGATCGCGACGCGCCTGCGCGACCGCAAGCTGCAGAACATCCGCACCACCGCGCCCGACCTGATCGCCGCCGGCAATATCGGCTGCCTGACCCAACTCGCCGGCGGCGGGCTGCCGACGGTGCATACGGTTGCGCTGCTCGACTGGATGGCCGGAGGCCCGGCACCGGCGGGGCTGAAGCCGGCACCGCCGGCCACAGGCACGAGGTGAGTGGTGACGGCGAGCATGTCCCTTCCCTGACAGCTTCTCCCCGCCCGTCAGAGAATGCAGGCGGCATGTCCGGACTTCCGGGCGGCCGAAAACGGCGAGGCGGGATCGGCAACGGAGCAGGGATGATGGACAGCGAGCTCGACCGCAGCGGTACCGCCGGACAGGTCAGCCGGTTGTCCCGCGATGTTTTCGAGACGGTGGAGCACGCCGTCTATGTCGCGCTGGCGGTGCTGCTGTCGCTTGCGGCCGTCATGGCGCTGGCGAGCGCGGGACTGGCCATGGTGGGCGCGCTGCGGCACTGGAGCGACCTCGATCCGGTGCTGGTGGTGGTGGAGCGGCTGCTGTTCGCACTGATGCTGATCGAGATCCTGCATACGGTGCGCGCCTCCATCCGCTCCGGCTCGCTGACCGCGGAACCGTTCCTGGTGGTCGGGCTGATCGCCTCGATCCGCAGGATGCTGGTAATCACGCTGGAATCGTCGCAGCAGACGCAGAGCGGCAACTGGTCGGCGGAGAGTGCGTCGCTGTTCGGCGCGGCGATGACCGAACTTGCCGTGCTGGGCGGCATCATTCTCGTACTCGTGGTCTCGATCTTCCTGCTGCGCCGGCGGCATTCCGGCTGAGCGCGGCGGCTCAGAAGGGAAACCCGAAAACGACGTGCCACACCTGCAGCCCGTCGCCGAAAACATAACCGGCGCCGATCCGCGTGTTGCCGAGCCAGAGCATGTCCAGCTTCTGCACCGCCCCCAGCGTCAGGCCCACCTCGCCCTGGTTGCGCACGTTGAGCGGCGGGGCCAGGAAGCGGGAGAATTGCAGCGGCTGGGGATACTCATAGGCGGCGGCGTAGATCCCGACATCCGGGGTGATGCCGCGGATGGTGAAGCCGAGCGGCCGGCGCAGTTCCACACCCGCCTCCAGCGCCGCGTACTGCTCGTGAAAGCCTGGACCGATGGTGCGGTCCCCGGCAAAAAGGGCACCTCCACCCAGCGCCAGCGTATAGTCGGCAAACTGCCAGTGCGCGACCGCGTGCGCGCCGGCGGCATAAATCCAGGCGCCGGGCACGGCCCCGGTCACGCCGAAGGCATAGGCAGCGCCGAAATCGACGAACGGCTTGAGCAGCAGGTGCGCACCCAGCGGCAGCTGCAATTCGGCGCCCGGCACCAGCGCGAGCGACTGCTGGTTGAGCGCAATGGGCATTCCGTCGGTGTCGGTGGCGCGGAAGCTGATACGCCGAACTGCACCGGAAGCGTGACGCGCAGCGCGGGTCCGTCGTCCCCCAGCACGAAGCTTTGCGCAAGCGGCAACGTATAGACCTCGGCGCTCAGACCGGCGAGCGAATAGCCGCCAAAGCCGAGAGTGGAGGCATAGACGTAGTTGACGTTGACGGTGCGGAATTCGTCCGGCGAGACGGCCCGCGCAACGCTGCCGGAGCAGGAAAGCGATGCGGCGATCGCCGAAGCCGCGATGTACCGCGCCCACCGCATTGCCGCACCCTGCTGCCCCTGCCGGGTTGCATGCCGCATCAGCACCGTCCGCCGCGGACACAATGCCGTGTCCGCCGGCCATCGTCACAGCACCAGCGCCGCCAGCAGCGCGTCCAGCCGCTTGCGTCCCTCTGCCGTCGCGCGAAGGCGGTCGGCGTCGCGGATCAGATAGCCCTCGTCGAGCGCGCGGCCGAGGGTCGCGGCGTCGAGCGCGGCAGCGAGCGGCATTCCGGTGCGGGCGGCGAAGCGGCGCGCATCGACACCTTCGGCGAGACGCAGGCCCATCAGCAGCATTTCGCGGGCACGGTCGGCGTTGCCGACCGCCTCCTCCGCGGTGGTCCCGTGGCCGTCGCGCTCCACCCGCTCGGCCCAGGATTCCGGCGCGCGGTGGCGCCGCGTGGCGAGCAGCGCCGCGCCGACCGTGACACGGCCATGCGCGCCGGGACCGATACCGGCATAATCGGCATAGCGCCAATAAGCGAGGTTGTGCCGGCTCTCGCCCCCCGGACGCGCGTAGTTGGACACCTCATAGGCCAACAGACCGAATCGCGCCGCCTCCTCGGCGGTCGCGTCGTACAGCGCGGCACCCGTCTCCGCGTCCGGCAGCAGCAGCGCGCCGCGCCGGTGGAGCGCCTCATAGGCCGTGCCCGGCTCGATGGTGAGCTGGTAGAGCGACAGGTGGTCGGCGGCGAGGGCAAGGGCCGCGCGCAGTTCGGTGCGCCAGGCCGCCAGGGTCTGGCCGGGACGGGCATAGATCAGGTCGAAGGAGAGACGTGGAAACAGGTGCCGCGCGCGCAGCAGCGCCGCCCGCGCCTCCGCCGCCGAATGCTGGCGGCCGAGGGCGCGCAGCGCGGCGTCGTCGAGCGCCTGCACGCCGAGGGAGACGCGGTTGACACCGGCGTCGCGAAAGGCGGCCAGGCGGCCGGCTTCGCCGCTGGTCGGGTTCACCTCCAGCGTGACCTCAAGGTCCGGCATCGGCACGAACAGGGTGCGCGCATCGCCGATCAGGGCGGCGACGGTGTCCGGCGCCATCAGGCTCGGCGTGCCGCCGCCGAAGAAGACGGAGGCGAGCGGACGCGCGCCGAGCCGTGCCGCCTCCCACGCCAGTTCGCGCCGCAGCGCCGCAGCGAAGCGGGTCTGGTCGATCCGCTCGCGGACATGGCTGTTGAAGTCGCAGTACGGACACTTGGCGCGGCAGAACGGCCAGTGGATATAGAGTGCGAGGGGCTGCATCGGCCCGTGATATGGGGAGGCGGGGATGGCGGCCACAGGCTCGGTGGAGCGGGTGCGGGCGGCCCTGCTGGCGGCGGGGCACCCCGACACGATCCATGAGTTCCCCGCCACCACGCGCACCGCCGCCGACGCCGCCGCGGCGATCGGCTGCGCGGTGGCGCAGATCGCCAAGTCGATCGTGTTCCGTGCGGGCGACCGGGCGGCGGTGGTGATCGCCTCCGGCGTCAACCGGGTCGATGTGGCGAAGGTCGCCGCCGTGCTCGGCGTCGCGCTGAAACGCGCCGAGGGGGCGTGGGTGCGGGAGCGCACGGGGTTCGCCATCGGCGGCGTCGCGCCGCTCGGCCACAGCGCGCCGCCATTGCTGGTGTTCGACCGCGACCTACTGACGCTGCACCCGATCTGGGCCGCCGCCGGCACGCCGCATCATGTCTTCCGCACCGAAGCCGAATGGCTCGCCCGGATCACCGCGGCCGCGGTCGCCGACGTGCGGGAGGAGTGAGCGGCGCCGAACCGGAGCCGCCCCGGCCGCGTTGCACCGCCGGCGAGTGACCGGGGGAGCGGCGATGCGGCGTTGGGGTCCGGAGCTGTTGGCCGCTCTGTTGCTGCTGCATTCCGCGGTCGCCGTCGCGGCCGGCATCCCGGACGACAAGATCACGATCGGTATCATGAACACCGGTGCCGGCCCGGTGCTGCTGCGCACCGCGCACGGGCTGGTCACGGCGGCGCAGATGGCGGCCGAGGATTTCGACGCCGGCGCGGCGAAGCTGGACACGGAGATCGAGGAATTCGATTCCGGGAACACCCGGGATGCCGCCGGCACGGTGCGCGACTGGCTTGACAGGGACCATCTCGCCGCGGTGATCGACGTGGCCGGTGGCAGCGCCGCCACGGAGATTGCGTCGCTGCTGCGCGCCCGCAACCGCACCTACCTGGTGATCGACAAGGGGGAGCCCGGCCTCGCCGCTGCCGTCGCCGGCCCAACCACGGTGCTGTGGGGCGCCGATCCGGCGGCGCTGGCCCGCAGCCTCGTGCATGTGCTGGTCGGGCAGCGCCTTCGGGCGTGGTATATCGTCGCCGGCGCGGGGCCGCTTTCACAGGCCGTGGCGGACGACGCCGGCCGATTCCTGCTCGCCGCCGGCGGCAGCATCGCGGGCCGCGCCGATCAGGCCGCAGCGGCGCCGGATTTCAGGGCAGAGCTGCGCCAGGCCGATGCCGCCGCCGCCCAGGTGATCGCGCTTGCCGCGACGGGGCCGGAATTCGACGCGGCGGCTTCCGAATCGGCCTGGCTCGGGCTGGCGGCGCGGCACCGGATGGCGGCACTGTTCGCACCGCTCGACCGCATCGACCGGATCGGGCTGCAGGCCGGGCAGGGCATGCTGGTCGCGGCGCCGTTCTACTGGAACCGCGACGCGGCGAGCCGCGCCTTCACCGACCGTTTCCGCAATGCCGAGCGCCAGCGTATGCCGACGGGGACGGAGGCGGAGATCTATGCGGCGGCGACGGCACTGCTGGACGCGGCGGCCGCGGCGCACAGCATCGCGGCCGACAAGGTGATTGCGGCGCTGCGACGCGGCCCGATCAGCGACCGGCTGCTGGGCACGGTCACGGTGCGCCCCGACGGGGTCGCGATGCATGACATCAGCGTCTATCGCGTCAAGCGACCGGACGAGTCGGAGCAGCGCTGGGACGACCTGGCACCGGTCGCGACGGTGCCGGCGGCGGTTGCCTTTCCGCCGACCACACCATGAGCGGCCAGGGGGACGCATGCCGGCACTGATCGAGGATTACGCGCTCGTCGCGGACGGCGAGACCGCAGCGCTGATCGGGCGCGACGGCTCGGTCGACTGGCTGTGCTGGCCGCGCTTCGACAGCGACGCCTGCTTCGCGGCGCTGCTCGGCCGGCCCGAACATGGACGCTGGCAGATCGCGCCCACCGACCCTGCCGCGCGCAGCACCCGCCGCTATCAGCCGGACACGATGGTGCTGGAGACCGATTTCGCGACCGCGGGCGGTGCGGTGCGCGTGATCGACTTCATGCCGCTGCGCGACGGCGGACCGGCCCTGGTGCGCATTGTCGCCGGGCTGGACGGCAGCGTCGCCATGCGGCTCGACCTGCGGCTCCGCTTCGATTACGGCCGCATCCGGCCATGGACCGAAGCCTGTGAGGGCGGGTTCGTGGCGCGCTGCGGACCGGACCAGACGATCCTGCGCGGCCCGGCGGCGATGACGCTGCACGATGGCAACATCACCGGCACGTTCCGCGTCTCCGCCGGCCAGCGGCTCGCTTTCGTGCTGAGCCATGCCGCTTCCTATCACGCCCTGCCGGCGCACATGGACGCAGAGGCGGCGCTGGCGGCGACAGAGGCCTACTGGCGCAACTGGATCGGCCGTTTCGACAGACCGACGCGCTGGCCCGAGGCGACCCGCCGCTCGCTGCTGACGCTGAAGGCTCTGATCAATCGCCCGAGCGGAGGGCTGATCGCTTCCGTCACCACCTCCCTCCCCGAGCGGCCGGGCGGGCGGCTCAATTGGGATTACCGCTATTGCTGGCTGCGTGACACCAGCTTCGCCGTCACGGCACTGCTCAACGCCGGCTATCACGACGAGGCGCGACGCTGGCGGGACTGGCTGTTGCGGGCCATCGGCGCCGCGCCGCGCCACATGCAGATCATGTATCGGATCGATGGCGGGCGCCATCTGCACGAGTGGGAAGCCGACTGGCTGCCCGGCTTCCGCTGGGCACGGCCGGTGCACATCGGCAACGCGGCGGCCACGCAGCGTCAGATCGACGTGTTCGGGGAAGTGCTCGAGTCGCTGGCACTCGCCCATCAGGCCGGCGTGACCCTGTCCCCGCAGGGCTTCGCGCTGGCCAGCGAAATTGCCGGAGAGCTCGAGCGGATCTGGCGCGAACCGGATCAGGGCCTGTGGGAATCGCGCGGCGAGCCGCAGCACTACACCTACTCGAAGGTCATGGCCTGGGTCGGTGTCGATCGCTTCGTGCGTATGGCGGAAGCCAATGGTCACCATGCGGACGGGGATCTTGCCTTCCTGCGTACGCTCCGCACCGCGATCCATGACGAGATCTGCCGGGAGGCGTTCCACCCCGGCCGCGGTACCTTCGTGCGGACCTTCGGCGGCGAGGAGGTGGATGCAAGCCTGTTGCTGCTGCCGCTGGTCGGCTTCCTGCCGATCGACGATGCGCGCATCGGCGCCACCATCGCCGCCATCGAACGCGAGCTGATGGAGGACGGGCTCGTGCGCCGCCACCAGACGCACCACCCCGATCCCCAGGGCGCTTTCCTGGCATGCAGCTTCTGGCTGGCCGATTGCCGCAACATGCAGGGCCGGCACGACGCCGCGCGTGCGGCGTTCGAGCGGGCACTTGACGTGCGCAACGATGTCGGGCTGCTGGCCGAAGAATACGACATTCGCGGCCGCCACCTCTCCGGCAACTTTCCGCTGGCGCTGAGCCACGTCGCCCTGATCACCTCGGCACTCGGCCTCTCCGGCCCGGTGCTGCAGAAGGGCGGCGGATAGCGGTTCAGCGAGTGAGATAATCGAGCAGGGTGAGCGAAAACAGGATGACCAGCCAGTAGAAGCCAACACCGGCGAACAGCCGGATGACCGGCGGCTCCCTGACAAGTTCCATCGAGAAGACGAGCACGATCAGCACCATCGCCACCGCAATGCCGGCCTCGATCATCCATATGTTCCGCCATCTGAACGGCGCATAGACCCCAAGCAGCACGTTCACCCCGAGCAGCAGCAGCAGCGCCACGAAGCACAGCACAGGGCTGCGCAGGCGATGGCGGATCGTGCGCCAGTCTTCGTGCGTCATCGCCACCCTTCCCGTTCACCGGTTCAGCAGGTAGAGGATCGGAAACACGCTGATCCAGATCAGATCGATGAAATGCCAGTAGAGACCGAACACCTCGACGCGGTGCTGGTGATGGCGGAGGAAGGAAGGCCGGCGCGCAATCCAGGCAAGACCGAGAAGAACGGAGACCCCGGTGGTCAGGTGCAGGCCGTGCAGGCCGGTGATAATGAAATAGTCATCGACCAGAAGTTGCGTCGCCCTGTCGCCGCTGAGCACATACGGACGAAAGCCGAAGAACGGTGTCATATGCTCGACGTAGTCCCGCCAGTACTCATAGCCCTTGAGCGCGAGAAAGAGGGTACCGAGCGAGGCAGTGGCCAGCATGCATGCCAGCATGCCGCGCCGCCAGCCGAGACGGGATAGTTCGATTGCGGCGGACATGGTGAGGCTGGAGCAGATCAGCACCGCGGTGTTGGTTGCGCCGATCCAGAACTTGAGATGCAGCGCAACCGCGGTGACGGCATCCGGATACATCACCCGCACCACGATCGCCACGAGGAACAGGCCGGAGAACAGCAGAAGCTCGGTCGCCAGCCACAGCCACATGCCGAAGACGGCAGCATGGCGCTGCTGGTTTGCATCCTGGAAATGCTCGGCAACCTCGATGCCGACGGGAACCGCGGCCCCGCTCACGTCCGCTGCTCCCGCTCGCTGTAATCATACGGCTCGAAATCCACTTGTGGCACCCTGGCGAAATTGTGCTCGGGCGGCGGCGAGGCTATGGTCCACTCCAGCCCCTTGGCGTCCCAAGGATTGGCCGGCGCGGGATCGCCGAAGCGCAGCGACCACACCAGATAGATCATCGGGAACAGGTAACCCGCGCCCAGAATGGTTGCCCCGACCGACGAGAGCACATTGAGGATCTGGAATTCCGGTGGATATTCGTGGTAGCGGCGCGGCATCCCAAGATAGCCCAGGATGAATTGCGGGAAGAAGGTGGCGTTGAAGCCGATGAAGATGAACAGCGCCGCCACCACGCCCCACGGTTCCGGATACATACGGCCGGTGAACTTCGGCCACCAATAGTGCAGGCCGGCAAGGAATGCGATCGAGGTGCCGCCAACCATGATGTAGTGGAAATGGGCGACGACGAAGTATGTATCATGCACGTGCTCGTCGACGCCCAGCGTTGCCAGATAGAGGCCCGTGATGCCGCCGACGACGAACAGGCCGACATATCCCATTGCGAAGATCATCGGCGTCCGCAGCTTGATCGCTCCCTTGTACATGGTCGCGGTCCAGTTGTACACCTTGACGGCCGACGGGACGGCGACAACGAAACTCATGATCGAGAAGGCGATGCTGGCATACTCGCTCATGCCATTGACGAACATGTGGTGGCCCCAGACGAGGAATGTGACCGTGGCAAGGGCGATGCTGGCATAGGCAACGAAGCGGTAGCCGAACAGCCGCCGCTGCGCGAACGCCGGCACCACCTCGCTGATCACGCCCATGCCGGGCAGCACCATGATGTACACTGCCGGATGCGAATAGAACCAGAACATGTGCTGGAACAGCACCGGATCGCCGCCGATCGCGGGGTTGAACACGCCGATATGGAATCCGCGCTCCATCAGCAGCAGCAGCATCGTGATGGTCAGCACCGGCGTCGCCAGCAGAAAGATCAGGCTGGTTGCATACATCGTCCAGACGAAGATCGGCATGCGGAACCAGGTCATGCCCGGCGCGCGCATCGTATGCACGGTGACGACGAAGTTCAGGCCAGTCAGAATCGAGGAGAAGCCAACCACGATGACGCCGATCAGCGCCGGCACCACCCAGGCGCTGGAGAAGGTCGTGCTGAACGGTGCGTAGAAAGTCCAGCCGGTATCGACCCCGCCGATCACCACGTCCGCCAGCGTGAACAGCGAGGCCACCATGAAGATATACCAGCTCAGCAGATTGAGGCGTGGGAAGGCGACTTCCTTGGCGCCGATCATGATCGGCAGCAGGAAGTTGCCGAACGTGTTGGGGATCGACGGGATCAGGAAGAACCAGACCATCACGATCCCGTGGATGCTGAACAGGCGGTTGTACGTGTCGTTCGAGAAGATCATCCCGTTCGGCACGATCAGCGACAGCCGCACCAGCCCGGCCGCGATTGCGCCGATGATGAAGAAGAACGTGATCGATAGGAGATAGAGGATGCCGATACGCTTGTGGTCGTGTGTCAGCAGCCAGGATCGCAGCGTGTGCTCGCTGTGCAGATAATCGTCCGGTCGGCCGAGGGTCGGCCGCGGCGTCAGCGGATCGCGCAGTGCGGTGTCCGAGGGACTCATGGCGTCGGCTCCCCGTTCGGCTCGGCGTTGGGCGCACCGAGCGACTTGATGTATGCGATCAGCGGCACCAGCCTGTCTTCCGGGATCTGGCCCTTGAAGCTCGGCATGATCTGCTTGTAGCCGGCCACCTTGCGCGCATCCGGATCGAGGATCTTGTCGCGGATGTAGCTGTCGTCCGCAACGATGGTGCCGCCGTCCGCCATCGGCACCGGGTTGCCGTATACGCCGGCGAGCGAGGGCGCGCGCACCGTCGCACCCGGCAGATGGCAACCGGCGCAGCCGTAGGAGGAAAACAGCACCTTGCCTTCCGCCGCGAGGGAGTCGGCGGTGCCGGCATGGGCGAGCCACGCCTCGTAGTCGGCGGGCTTCATCACATAAAGCTCTCCGTCCATCTTCGAATGATCGGTGCCGCAGTATTCCGAACAGAACATGCGGTACACGCCCGGACGATCCGCCTTGAACCAAAGCCGCGTGTAGCGGTCGGGCAGCGTCTCCATCTGGATGCGCATCGCCGGGATGTAGAGCGAGTGGATCACGTCCTGCGAGATCTCGCTGATGACGATGGGCTGGCCCAGCGGCACGTGAAGATCGTTGATCTCGCTCTGACCTCCGGGATGCTGGAACTTCCACATCCATTGCCGCCCGATCGCATGGATCTCCGTCGCCCCCGCCGGCGGATGCCAGTCCTCATCGAACACCCGCGCCCCCCATGCGAAGAAGATCAGGGTCAAAACGAAGGGAATCACCATCCAACCGACTTCAAGCAGGTGGTTGCGCCCTTCCCGCACGCCGCGGTGAACGTTCCTGCCGGCACGGAAATGAAAGGCGAACCACGTCATGCCGACGAACACGGGTGCCACCAGCAGCAGGGCGAGCGCGGTCCAGGCCAGGATCAGCCAGTCCGTCTCCTGCGCGATCGCGGAGGCGGCCGGCGGCCATAGCAGCAGCGGGTACTGGCTCAGGTTCATCGTCGTCCTTCCGCCCGCGTCAGGGGGCCGGGTCCAGCGACCGGCCGACGGTCAGCGCCATGGCGCGCCCGATCGGGACACGCGCCGACTGATGCCGGGCATCGAGCCAGGCATAGCCTTGCAGCAATTCCTCCTCCCGCGCGCGCAGGTCGCGAAGATCGGCGTGCGGGTGGGCCTGCAGGTGCGGCGCCGGCGGCTCGATCGCGGCACGCTGTTCCGCGGTCAGCGCCGCGGCGGGGGCGGGCGCGTGGAACAGCGACAGCAGGCCGATCGCCGCGCCGATGGCCACGGCCGAGAAGAGGGCGAGGCCGAGCGCCAGCAGCGTCATCGTCCGCCCGGCCATGTCCTCGGTCTCATAGCCGAGCCTGGCCGCCTCGCGGCTCGGCGGGGTTGCGCGCCGGCCGCGCCCGCTGCGCAGATCGTCGCTCGGCCGGATGACCTTCCCGCCTTCGGCAACCGCGAAGGCCGCCAGCGCCGCCGCGCCGACCATGACGAGGTCGAGGTTGCGCTTCCAGCCGGCGCGGCGCGGCATTGCGCTACGCCGTACCATGTCCCGCTCCCTGTCGCGGCCGCGGCTGGAAGGTGAACAGAATCGCCGCCGCCACCACGGCCGCGGCGAGCATCGCGAGCGCATCGGCCAGGGAGACGGTGAAGCGGCCACGGACGCTCGGCGTCACCAGCCACAGCATCTCAATCAGGTGCGTGAACACCAGCAGGGCAGCAACGGCTGCGAGCAGCCCCGGCAGCACCGGACGGCGCAGCAGCGTGAGCGCGCCGATGAAGGCGAGCAGGCCGAGCCATTCCGCCGCCGCGCCGAGGCCGTGGCTGCGGTGCAGATACCAATCCGCCTCCTCCGGCTTGTTCGCCGACCAGATCACCAGGAACTGCGTGAAATGCAGGAACGTCCAGGCGCCGGGCAGTGCCGCCAGCAGTGCCGCGAATCCGGCACCGGTGGCGCAGATTCCCCTCCGCACCGCCGTCACCAGCACCGCGGCGGAGGCCGCAAGGCTGCATTGCGCCGCCATCAGCAGCAGGCCGAACACCGAGGATGCCAGCGGCAGATAGAGCGACATCGTCCAGTCGAAAGCGGCAATCGAGCCGATGACGAAGTGCAGCATCAGCCCGAGCGTGGCGAGGCCGGCGCGTCCCGCCGCCTTCTGCGGCGGCGGCGGGCGCAGGAACAGCAGCGCCAGGATCGACCAGATGACGAGACCGGCGGCCATGCGGGCGATGAAGAACCGCTGCGCGAACCAGACACCGGCGAAGCCGTGCAATGGATGCACCGTCCAGCCGTACAACGCCGCCGGATTCAGCAGCACCGGCACCGCGAACAGGGCGGCGAGCGGCAGCAGCGGCAGCATGCGCCGCAACGGCGCCGCCACCGGCAGCAGCGCCGCGCCCGCCAGTTCAAGGCCCATCACCAGCGCCAGTGCGCCGACCGGGACGGCGAGCAGGAACAGCCACGCGGCGAGATAGGACGGCATCATCGGCACGCCGGAGGCCGTCAGCGCTATCCCGCCGGCCAGGATCAGCAGCGCCAGCAGCAGCGCCCACACCCGGTCCCAGCGCACCCGCCGCCTCATCTTGCCTCGCCCAGCGCCGCGAGATCCTGCGCGGACAACGCCGCGCGCGGTACTTGGCGGCTGAGTTGCAGCGCCCGGATATAGGCGATGATGGCCCAGCGGTCGGATGGCGCCACGCGGTCGGCGTAGCTGTACATCACGCCGTGCCCATGCGTGATCACGTCATAGAGCTTCACCGCCTTCGCCTCGCGCAGCCGCTGGGCATAAAGCGCGGGTGGATGCGGAAAGCCGCGCTCGACGATCATGCCGTCGCCGTCGCCGGCGCGGCCGTGGCAAGGCGCGCAGGCGATGTCGAACCGAAGCTGTCCGCGCCGCAGCATCGCCGGATCGGCCGCCGCCGGCTGCGGCACCGGCTGGTTGGCATCGTCGGGGGAGACGGTGTCGGGCAGCACTGGGCGCATGGTGCTGTTCTCGGCGAAGAAATTGTTACGGTCCCAGGTCTGCGCCTTCGGCTGCGCATACATGTCCTGCCGCTTGCAGCCGCCGAACAGGGCGAGCATCAGCGCCAGCGGCGGCAGTATCGCCCGCGCGGCGCTCATCGCGGCACCCGCGCGATGGAGAGCGGCGGATCGGCGAGCGCGGCCAGCGCCTGTTCCGCC
Organism: Pseudomonadota bacterium; assembly: GCA_021847995.1. Classification (GTDB taxonomy): domain Bacteria; phylum Pseudomonadota; class Alphaproteobacteria; order Acetobacterales; family Acetobacteraceae; genus JAFKFJ01. The sequence goes on from JAJZNE010000044.1 coordinate 17,964, forward strand.
GCCGCGGCGTCGAAGCCCTCTGCCCGCGCCTCCACGACCACGAAGAAGCGGTCCTGCGTGGCGCTGCCGAAGCCTGGGATGTTGAAGGCGGGATGATTGAGGCGTGGCAGACGGTTGAGCACCAGCAGCGCCAGCGCGATCGCCACCGCCCCGGTCAGCGTCGCGAAGGCGGTCGCCGGGATCACGAAGGACGGCCAACTGAAGCGCGGCCGGCCGCCGATATCGAAAACATAGTCGAACACGGTGGCATAGGTTGCGCCGCCGAACATGAGCACGGCCCCGAACGCCACGCCGGCGACCGCGATCCCTGCCATCGGCGCCCGCCGCAGGCCCATCGCCGGCGCCACCTCCGGCACCGGCAGCGGCATGAACGCATCGAGTCGCCGCATCCCCCGTGCGCGCAGCGCCACCAGCGCCGCCGTCATCGCCGCCGCCGACCTGAACTCGGCCGCGACACCCCACAGTGGCGCCGGTCCGCCAGCGACCGGCGGCGGGCCGCGGCGGGACGGGACATCGGCGATGCGCGCGAGGTGCCGGGTCTCCAGGATCGAGATCACCGGCAGGTAGCGCAGCGCCAGCAGCAGCAGCGCGAAGAACAGCCCGACGCTGCCCGCGAACGTCGCCGCCGCCCAGGCATCCACGGCATAGGGCCGATCCGAGGAAGGCAGGAAATCGTGCTGCAGGGTATCCACGATGACCATGAAATGGTCGGCCCACATGCCGATCGCGACCAGCAGGCCGATGACGCACAGCAGCGCGGGCGCGCGGCGAAGGCGGCGGATCCAGAACAGATGCACCGGCAGCAGCGCGCACAGGATGACCACCCAGAATGCCCAGGCATGCGGGCCGGAGACGCGGCGCTGCATCGCGGCCCGCTCGTAGTGATCGCCCGCGATGCCGGCCATGAAGAATTCGACAATGCCGCAATAAAGATTGAACAGGCCGAGCGCCAGCAGCAGACGCGCGAGGATATCGAGGTGACGCGCCGTGATCAGGGCATGGAGCGCGAACAGCGCCCGCATCACCACCACCAGCGCGGCCACCACGCCCACGCCCGCGAACAGGGCCGCGGCGAGGAAGGTGACCGGCTGCATCGTATCGTGCCAGCCCGGTTCGACCGTGCCTGCGAACATCACCGCCGCACCCGATTGCAGCGCCAGCACCACCACGACCCCGAGCAGGGCCAGGATGCGATAGGCGCGGGTCCAGCGTTGCCAGTGCACCGCGGCGCCCCGCCAGCCGAGGGCCGCGATGCCATAGAGCCGCGCGCGCAGCAGTGAACCGCCGGCGCCGGCCCGCACCTGTTCGGCGGCCCGGTCGCGCAGCGTCGCCAGATCCGGGAGCATGCCGACATACCAGAACGCCAGCGCCACCGTCAGGAAGCTCAGGATATCCACCGCGTCCCAGAACAGCGGGCTGCGGAACTGCGGCCACAGCAGCAACCAGTTGGGGTACGGCAGGTTCCAGTAGAAGAACCACGGCCGGCCGAGATGGATGATCGGGTAGATGGCCCCGGCGCAGGCGGCGAGCAGCGCCACCGTCTCGGCGAGCCGGTTCACGGCGCTGCGCCATTCCTGGCCCAACAGCAGCAGCAGTGCGGAGGTCAGCAGCGCGCCGCAGGCAACGCCCAACCACCAGTCATAGCCGACGATGTCGAGGGCCCAGGTGACCGGAATGTTGTTGCCCCAGATGCCGACGCCTTGCCAGAACAGGACCAGCAGCAGGATCGCCAGCATCCCGACCAGCGCCAGGGCGGCGGCGAACGAGACCCACCAGCGCCGCCATCCCGGATGGCCGAACGCGATCGCGGCAACGTCCTGAGCAACCCGTTCGAAACTGGTACCGGGGGCAATGTAGCGGGAGGTGACCGGGCCGGGCCGGCGTGCGATGTCGCTCGGCATGCCGGTCAGCCCGCCGGCGGCGGTGGGGCTGCGTCCGGCGGCGCCCATTTGGCGAGATACGTGGTACGAGGCCGGACGTTCAGCTCGCCGAGCAGGGCATAGTGGCGCGGATCGCGCCGCGCGGCGGCAACGTCGCTGTCGCCGCGCGCCAGATCGCCGAAATGGATGGCCCGCGTCGGACAGGCGTTCTGGCACGCCGTGCGCACCGAATCGAGCGGGATCGGTGCGCCGGTGCGGTCGGAGACGATGCGCGCCGCGGCGATGCGCTGGACGCAATAGGTGCATTTCTCCATCACGCCGCGCGCCCGCACCGTCACCTCCGGGTTGCGCTGCTGCTGCTCCGACGGCGGGGCGGCGGCCGAATAGTCGTAGTAGTTGAACCGTCGCACCTTGTATGGGCAATAGCCGGAGCAGGCGCGCGTGCCGACGCAGCGGTTGTAGACCATCAGGTTCAGGCCCTCGTGGTCATGCAGCGTCGCTTCGACCGGACAGCCGACCTCGCAGGGCGCATCCTCGCAGTGCATGCAGGGCACCGGCTGGAAATGCGTGTCCGGGTTCTGCGCCGGTCCCGCGAAGTAGCGGTCGATGCGCAGCCAGTGCATCTCCCGCCCCGCCATCACCTCCTCGCGGCCGACGACGGCGACGTTGTTCTCCGCCTGGCAGGCGACGGCGCAGGCGTTGCAGCCGATGCAGGCGTCGAGGTCGATCACCATGCCCCAGGCGCGGCCATCGCTTTCTTTCTTCGACTCGTCATAGAAATGGGGCGCGGTCCAGGCTGCCGTATCGCCTACCGGGCTTGCACCGATGCGCTGGACGCGGACGAAATCATGCCCTTCCATTGTGTTGTGGAACTGCGCCGTCGCCAGCTCCACGCGCCTTCCGGTGCGTTGCAGCGCCGCGCCCGCGATCTGCCAGGGCGAGACGGCAGTTCGCAGCACATAGGCATCATAGCCGGTCTCGGGGGCGAGCAGATCGAGCGCGGTGCGGCCGTAGCCGAGGGTGACGACGACGGTATCGTCCGCCTGGCCGGGCATGATCCAGACCGGGCCGGTGACGCGCCGTCCATCCGCCTCCAGCACCACCACATCGCCCTGCGCGATTTCTTCCCGCGCCGCCAGCGCCGGCGCGACCGAGAGCGCATTCTCCCACACCAGTTTGGTGAGCGGCCTGGGCATTTCCTGCAGCCAGGCGTTGCTGGCGAAACTTCCGTCCCAGATGCCGGGATCGGGGCGAAACAGCACATGCAGCCCGGCCGCCCGCGGTGGCCGCGGCGCGGCTGGCGCTGCTGCCACCTGTTGTGCCGCCACCGGTTCCTCGGCGAAGGATGTGCCGGGCAAAAAGCCGCCCAGCAACGCCTCGTGCCAGGCCGCCTCGTCCACGCTTTCCTGCCAGTGCGCGCGCAGCAGATCGTGGCCGCCGCGCGGCGCTTGCGGGGCGGTCAGGAGCGACAGGATTTCGGCGACGCTGCGCCCGCCATAGAGCGGCGCGATCGTCGGTTGCAGCAGGCTGACGGTGCCGTCCAGCGACCGCGCATCGCCCCAGGATTCCAGCGGATGCGCAAGCGGTATATGCCAGTCGCAACGCCGCGCCGTCTCATCGGCATAGAGCCCGGCATGGATCCTGAGACGCACCTTCGCAAGATGCTCGGTGAAGTCGAGATCGGCCGGCGCGTCATAGGCGGGGTTCACATCCAGCATCACGAGCGTGCCGACTTCGCCGCGCGCCATCGCCCCGGTGAGCGAGGCCAGCGATTCCGCCTCCGCCTCGGCCGGTTCGGTGAAGAAAACGGTGCGGCCGAGATTGCCCAGCATCGCGTTCAGCCGGTGGACCGCGACCTGAACCGACGGCGGCTGTGCCACGCCGGCGAGCACGATCGAGGCGCCGCGCGCGCCGCGCAGCGCCGCCGCTGCCCGCCGGCGCCATTCCGCCAGCGCATCGCTGCCGCCATCGTCGCTGCCGCCGGTACCCGAAACATCGGCAATCAGCCCGTCTGCCAAAGTCATGATCGCATCCGGGCGGGCGGGCGCATGGAAATCAGCCCGCGCGCTGGTCAGGCCCGGCGCCGTGGCCACCGCGTGCAGCGACGGCAGCATGCCGTTGCGCGCCCCGGCCTGCCGCGCCGCGATCCAGTCGCGCGCGACGCCGACCTGCTGCGGGCCGGGATCGAGGAAATCGCCGTCGAGAGAGACGACCACACGCGCCCGGTCGAACCGCCAGCGCGTTTCCAGCCGCCGGCCGAACGCCTGCACGGTACCTTCACGCAGTGCCGCGCGTCCGACCGCTGCGTGACTGTGCCAATGCATCTCCGGATAGGCGGCGCGCATCGCCGCGACGGCTGCCAGCGTGGTCGGTGAGGTGAGCGGGCCGGTCAGCAGACGCAGGCCGGCGCCGCGGCCTTCCCGCAGGGCCGCGAACCAGCCGGTAACGGCGGCGCCGAACGCCTGCCAGTCGCTGATCCGGTCGAAGCTGCACACCGACTGGGAGCGGTACGGGTCGTAGAGGCCCAGCACCGACGCCTGGGCAAAAATGTCGGTGCCGCCACGGCTCCAGGGATGCGCGTCGTTACCTTCGATCTTGAGCGGCCGGCCATTGCGCGTGTGGACGGTGACGCCGTTGGCAAAGCCGTCGAGCAGCGTCGCGGAGGCGAAGCGCATCAGCCTGCCCGGCATCATCCGTTCGGGCTGGCGGACATAGGGCACCTCCTGCGCATGCCCGTCCTCCGCATCATCGCAGCCTGTCAGGCCGGCGAGCGCGAGGGAGGCTGCCATCAGGCGCAGGAAGCTGCGGCGGTCCGGGCCCTCCGCCAGTGCGGCGGCAGCGGGAAATTCCGCGCGCAGGAAGCGGCGCAGCGCGGGATCGTGCGCCGGATCGTCCAGACCGCGCCACAGGCGCAGCAGCTCCGGCCGCGGCGGCATCGGCAGTGGGCGGGAGGGGGGAATGGGACGGCTCATCGTGTCAGCGATGGCAGATCGAGCAGTCGGTCAGTTCCGCCGGCGGGCGGATGTGATAATGCGCGAGAAGCGCCCTGCCCCGCTCTGCCTGGTCCGCCGGCGGTGTCCATGCCATGTCGAAGATCTCGTCCTGGGGCCGGATGTTGTTTTGCGGTGCGCGATGGCAGTCGAGGCAGAATCCCATGGTGAAGGACTGCACGGCGTAGGTGAGCTGCATCTCCTGCACCTGGCCGTGGCAGCTCGAACAGCCGATACCCTTGGCGATGTGGATTGCATGGTCGAAATAGACGTAGTCCGGCAGGCGATTGAGCCGTGTCCAATGCAGCGGCTGGTTGCGCGCGAGGCTGTCGCGCACCGGCGCCAGCATCGGGCTGCCGGTCCAGATCTGCGAATGGCAGGTCATGCAGGTGTAGGTCGGCGGCAATCCCGCCGTGGCCTCCGTCTCCACCGTGGTGTGGCAATAGCGGCAATCGATGCCGAGCTCGCCGGCATGATGCTTGTGGCTGAACGGCACCGGCTGCCTCGCGGCGATGGTGGTGCCGGTGACGAAGGCCGACCCCGACAGCGCTGCCGCCACCGCCAGCGCCGCCGCTGCGCTGAAGATGACGATGAACAGGACGAGCCGGAAGATCGCGTCCGCGCCGGGCTTGAAGAGCTGCTCCATCGCCGGTCATGCGGCCGCCACGCCACGCCACCCCGCCCGCGCCGCACGAGGGTCCGGTACTGCCGTGCGCCCGCGTCCGGGAACAGGGTGCGGCATGGTATATCCCTCTCTCGTCGCTGGTCCGGCGGGGCTGCGCGGCGCGCAGTGACTACGTGCCGCAGCCCCTGCGGTTGCCGGACGATACCGGACCGGCCGCGCTGCTCAGAGCGCGTGAAGGGACCGGGTCTGCGAAGGAATTCCGGTTGCGATCATGCGGACCGTCCGGCAGCGCCGCAGGCCGCAGGCCGCCCGGTCTCGGATTCTCAAGGCACCAGAAGCACCCGCAGCACTTCCGCCACCACAATGGTGACGGTGACCCCAGCGACGTAGAGTGCGGCAAACCAGAGCAACCGCGCACGCATCAGTGATAGCCCTCGCCCTGCCGCACCTTGCCGCGAAACACGTAATAGGCGAATGCGGTGTAGAGCAGAATGATCGGCACCAGCACGAGCGCCCCGACCAGGATGAACGCCTGGCTCTCCGGCGGCGCTGCCGCCTGCCAGATGGTGATGTCGGGCGGCACGATGTGCGGATAGAGGCTGATGCCGAGTCCGGCGTAGCCCAGCACGAACCAGCCGAGCGCGCACAGGAACGGCGTCAGGTGATGGTGCCGCGCGAGGCCGCGCCAGAACCCGACCGCCAGCAGCACGACCAGGATCGGCACCGGGCTGGTCAGCAGAATTCCCGGCCAGCTGAACCAGCGGTGCGCGAACACCGGATCGAGCATCGGCGTCCACAGGCTGACGACCACGATCAGCGCCAGCGTCGCCGCCCCCAGATTGGCCGCATACCGCCGGCAGCGACGCTGCAACGCGCCCTCCGTGCGCCAGATCAGCCAGGTCGCGCCGAGCAGCGCGTAACCGACCACGATCGCGATGCCGCACAGGATCGTGAATCCGGTCAGCCAGTCCCACCAGCCTCCGGCATAGGCGCGGCCTGCCACATGCACGCCCTGCAACACGCCGCCGAGCGTCAGCCCCTGCGCGAACGCCGCCAGGGTCGAGCCGGCGAAGAACGCGAAATCCCATGCCGCCCGGCCGCGCCCGCTTGCGGCACGGAACCTGAACTCGAAGGCAACACCGCGGAAGATCAGCGCCAGCAGCATTGCGATGATGGTCGGGTAGAGCGCCGGCATCAGCGTCGCGTAGGCGAGCGGGAAGACCGCGAACAGGCCACCGCCACCGAGCACGAGCCAGGTCTCATTGCCGTCCCACACTGGCGCGATCGTGTTCATCATGGTCGCGCGATCATCCGCCCGCCGTTCGACCGCGAACAGGATGCCGGTGCCGAGGTCGAAGCCGTCGAGCACGACATAGGCCAGCACCGCGAAGCCGAGCAGCCCGGCCCACACCAGCGGCAGGTCGAGCCAGTGGAAGATGGACATCACCGGCGCTCCCCCGTCGCCACCGCCGCCGCCGGGCCGGGCGTGATGCCGGCGGCGTGCGTCGGCATGGCCGGGTGCGGCCCCGGTTCGGCCGGCAGCGGCGGGCGCGCGACCAGCGCCAGCAGATAGGCGAAGCCGCTGCCATAGACGATGAAATAGACGATCGCGAAGGCCGCGAGCGAGGTGGCGACGCCCGGCAGGGCGACGGGTGAAACGCTGTCGGCCGTGCGCAGCAGGCCATAGACCGTGTACGGCTGCCGCCCGACCTCGGTCACCACCCAGCCGGCGAGCAGCGCCACGAACCCCGCCGGCGCCATCGCCACCGCGATCCATTGCAGCCAGCGCGCGTGAAACAGCCGCCCGCCCGCCCGCAGCGCCAGACTCGCCAGCCCCACCGCCGCCATCAGGAAGCCAAGACCGACCATGATGCGGAACGCCCAGAACACCACCGGCGCATAGGGCCGGTCCTGCGGCGGAAACGCGCTCAGGCCCTTCACCTCGCCGTGCCAGTCATGCGTCAGGATCAGGCTGCCGAGATGGGGGATGGCGATTTCATACTCCGTCCGCTGCTTCTGCATGTCCGGCCAGCCGAACAGGATCATCGGCGCGTCGTGCGTGGTCTCCCAGTCGCCTTCCAGCGCCGCGATCTTGGCCGGCTGGTGGTGCAGCGTATTCAGCCCGTGCATATCGCCCATGACGATCTGCACGGGCGCCACGATCGTCGCCATCCACATCGCCATCGAGAACATGGTGCGCGCTGCGATGTTGCCGCGGTCGCGCAGCAGGTGCCACGCACCGGCCGCACCGACGAAGAATGCCACACTCAGATAGGCGGCGATCACCATGTGCGGCAGGCGCACGAAGAACGACGGGTTGAAGATGATGGCAAGCCAGTCGGTCGGCACGAAGCGCCCAGCGGCGTCGATGCGGTAGCCCTGCGGCGTCTGCATCCATGAATTGACCGACAGAATCCAGAAGGCGCTGGTCAGCGTGCCGAGAGCAACGATGCAGGTGGCGAGGAAATGCAGGCCCGGCCCGACGCGGCGCAGCCCGAACAGCATGATGCCGAGGAAACCGGATTCGAGAAAGAATGCCGTCAGTACCTCATAGCCCATCAATGGCCCGACCACGGGGCCGGCCTTGTCGGCGAACACGCTCCAGTTGGTCCCGAATTCGTAGGACATGACGACGCCGGAGACGACGCCCATGCCGAACACCAGCGCGAACGCCTTCAGCCAGTACTGGAACAGATCCTGATAGACCTGCCGCCCCGTGCGCAGCCACAGCCCCTCCAGCACCGCGAGGTAGCTCGCCAGCCCGATGGAGAAGGCGGGCAGGACGATGTGAAAGCCGATGGTGAAGGCGAACTGCACCCGCGCGAGCAGGACGGCATCGGGCATGATGACCTCCGGCAGCCTGGCGGCTGAGCTACCGCCGGTCTGTATCGGATGATCTCTATGGGGTCACTGGCGCCGCCGTAAAGCCTGCCGCAGGTGACATGCGGCGGAGCCCTGTCCCCGCCGGTCAGGCGGCGCGGCGGCGCGCGACGCCGGTGATCTCCTGCCGCCGCGTCACGCTGCGCACGCCGACCACCTGGCGCAGATTGCCCTCCACCAGATGCACCATCTCGGCCGGCATCGCCGCCATCGCGATCTGCACCTGCATCTCATCCCCCTCGCGCCGTGCCTCGATGCTGTCGGGTGTCAGGTCGCGGCGGGCGAACGGGGCGAGCAGGCGGGGCAGCAGGCCGGGTTCCGCATCCGCCATCAGGTTGAAGCGGACAGCGGCGTGCAGACCGGTCAGGGTCCAGGGTTCATGCGACATCGGATGCAGGCTCCGGAATACGGCCGGCGCAATCGCCGGCGAGGGGAAGGGACGGCGCGCGTTCGGCCCGGCTGCGTCAGGCAGCCGGGCAGCTAATTCGCGCAATCCCGATCCGGACCTTCATGACTGAGATATAGCGCCTTACGGCGCGGCTGACCAGTCCCACTGCGGCATCCGCGCCACCGGGAAGCTGCCTACCTGCAAACTGCCGTCATGCAGCGTGAGCGGCAGCGTCACCTCCGGCGTGCCGCCGCCCTCGGGCGTGCGGGCGAGCAGGACCAGCACCGCCCGTACCGCCTGTGCCGCGGCCGGGCGAACCACCCCGCCGGCCGCCAGCGCCGACAATGCCTGCTCGAATCCGACCACGCGCAGCGTTCCCGTCCCATCGGGCTGCAACGCTGGATCAAGCCCGAGCGCCGCCGTGCCGGTCACGCCGAGCGGCCCCCAGCCGAGCGCCATGTGCCGCACGCGCAGCAGCCCGCCGGCCCGCCGCCATGCCGCGGCGCGGGCAGCCGCATCGGCCGAGGGCGGCGGCAGCGTCCCCTCCAGCGCCAGCGTCATGGTGGCGGAGGCGATGCGGTTGCCGAGGGCGAGCGGCCAGCCCGGCGGCAGCGCGATTGCCTCCGCCGACAGCGTCGCCTGCGGCGGCTTGGCGCCCTGCGACAGCTCGGCCGCCAGCAATCCGACCGACATGCCGGCCAGCGGCGCCGCGAAGCGCAGGTCGCTGCCGTCCAGCCGCACCGGTGCGTCTGGATGGGCAAGGTCCACCGTCAGCGTGAGCCGCGCCGCCCGCAGCGCCACCGCCGCGCTGCCGAACGCCTGCACGCGCTGCATACCCTCGAGGCGCACCAGCAGCGTGCCCGGCGACCACGGGGCGACGTGCAGCACCGCCCGCTGCGCGGTCCATCCGGCACCGCCGGGCAGCAGCTCCGGCCCGGCATCGAGGGTGGCGTCGGTCAGCACCAGCTCGGCGGCCAGCGGCCAGCCGGCGCGGTGCGCGGCACTGCTGCGCACGGTCCAGCCCGCCGTCGCCGCCTCACGCACCCAGGCGTCGAACCCGGCCTCGATCTCCGCCGCTGCCCAGGCCCACAGGCCCACGGACGCCATCGCCAGCCCTGCGACCAGGCCCAGCGGAACAATCGTCTTGCTGCGCATCGCGTCCCTATAGGGCGGCCGGTTGCCAGGCGGAACCACGGCCCCGGCGGCAGCGGTTATCCCCAGCCGCGGAGCGAAATCGACGGAAACCGAACGATTCGGCGATTCGCGAGGTTTTTCGACGAACTGATGGAAGGAACTCGCGCAGGCTCACAACCGTACCGGCACCTCGCCCACAGACTTGTCCACAGCTTCCGCCACCCCGCCGGCGAATGCGCGCGACAGCCGCGCGAGCACGTCGTCGCGCTTCAGCCCCCCCGGCAGCGGCGGCAGAAGCACGACACGGATCACGCCGGGGTGCTTACGGAACGACCGCCTGCCCCAGTGTTCGCCGGAATCCGTCACCACCGGAATGACCGGCACCCCCATCCGTGCCGCGAGCGCCGCCACCCCCGGTTGCAGCGCCACGCGCCCACCGGGGGGCACCCGCGTGCCCTCGGGGAAGATCACCACCTGCCGCCCGTCCCGCCGCGCCCGGTCGGCCTCGCGCAGCAGCGTGCGCAGGGCGGCGGCGCCGGCACCGCGGTCGATCGCGATCATGCCGCTGCGGCTGAGCAGCGCACCGAACAGCGGGATGCGCAGCAGCTCACGCTTCAGGACATAGGCGAAGCGCGGCGCCAGCACCGCCCAGATCAGCGTGTCGAAGGCCGATTGATGCATGGAGGCGAGCAGTGCCGGCCCCTCCCGCGGCAGATGCTCAAGGCCGATCACCTGCCAGCGAATACCGCAGGTCGCGCTGAGGCCGCGGAGCACGAGGCGCACCCAGAACCGGGCATAGCGCAGCGTCGCCTGCTCCCCCATCAGCCACACCGGAGGAGACAGCAGGCTCAGCACCAGGGTCAGCCCGAAAAACCACAGGTTGAACGCCGCCGATCGCAGCCACATCATCCGCCATGCTCCGCCTGCAATGTCCCGTGCCGTCCCAGCCCCGACAGGCCGAATTCGGCGGCCAGCCATTTGCCGTATTCGGCGGCCATCAGCCGCCACGACGCCGTCGCCTGGACCGCCGCCGGATACAGCGCCACATCGGGCAGCGTGCGGGCCAGCTCGGCGAGCGCGCGCGGCATATGATAGCCCGCCGTCACCACGATCAGCGACCGCACCGCATTGGCACGCGCCCAGGCCGCCGTCTCTTCGGCGTTGCCGCGCGTCGATTGCGCCGCCCGGCCGAGGGTGACGCGCGGGCGCAGATCGCGGTCGATGCCGGCGCGGCGCGCCAGCGCCTCGAACGCCGCCGCACCGCCGACGCCCGAGATCAGGGCAACGCGCGCGCGCCCCTCCGCCAGCAGCCGCAGGGCCGTCTCCACCCGCCCCGCCCCCCCGGTCAGTGCCACGATCCCGTCCGCCTGGGCCGGCAACGGCGGCGACCGATCGGCGGCGCGCAGGAACCAGATGAAGCCGCCCAGCCACAGCAGCCCGAGCGCCGCCAGCGCCGCCAGCGCGAGGTGTACGGCCCGCCGCCGCGTCACGGCAGACGCCGCAGCCAGCGCCGCACCGTGGCCTGCGCCGTCACGAACCCGATCGCTGCTGCCGCGAGCGGCAGCGCCGGCAGGCCGACCAGGAGGTCGGCCGGCAGCATTGCCAGATCCGGCGGGCCGGTGAACGGTGCGGCCAGCGCCGCCAGCAGCCCCAGCACCGGCAGCGCGGCGAGCGTGCCGATGACGCCGCCGAGCAGGGCGAGCCAGGTGGCGCGGCGCGCGAACCGGCGGGCGATGTAGCCGTCGGTGGCACCGAGGCCATGGACCAGCTCGATCGCCTCCCGCCGCGCGGCCAGGCCGGCGCGGGTCGCGGCCGTGACCACGGCGACGGCGACGGCCGCCACCACCGCCAGCACCAGCCAAGCACAACCCTGCACGCTGCGGCCGAGCCGCGCCAGCCGCGCCACCCAGACACCGTGGCTCTCGACCAGCGTACCGGGGGCGATCCGGCCGAGCTGGTCCTGCAGCGCGTCCGGATCGGGTGCTGCCGGCACGAGATGCACCGCGATCACCGCCGGCAGCGGCAGCGCTGGGTCGCTGCCCGCCGTTCCCAGCCAGGGGCGCAGCAGGGCGGCCAGCTCCGCCGGCGTCAGGGCCCGGGCCGCGGCCACCCCCGGCGCCGATTGCAGGGCGGCGAGAACGGCGGCAAGCCGCTCTCCCTCCGCCGGTGCCGCGGCGGGGGCTGCCGGTGTCGGCACCTGCACGGTCAGCGCCGCCGCCGCTCCCTCCTGCCAATGGCGCACCAGCGCCGCCGCCCCGGCGGAGCCGGCGAGCGCCAGGGCGGCGAGGAACGCCATCGCCGCCACCAGCAGCGGCAGCATGCGGTCGCCCAGCGCATGGCGCAGACCGAGATCGTCCGACCGGCGCGGACGGCGATAGGGCGGCTCAGCCATCGTCGATCAGCCGCCCCTGCTCCAGCCGCAGCGCCGGACCGGGGTGGCGCGCCACCAGCGCCGCGTTGTGCGTCGCCACGATCACGGTCGCGCCGAGCCGGTTCATCTCCTTGAGCAGCCGCATCAGCCGCTCGGCCTGTGCGTCGTCGAGGTTGCCGGTGGGTTCGTCGGCGAGCAGCAGACTGGGCCGGCCGACCACGGCGCGGGCGATCGCCACCCGCTGCTGCTCCCCACCCGAAAGCGCCGCCGGCCTTGCCGCCATGCGCGCCGACAGGCCGACCCAGCGCAGCATTTCGGCGACATCGGGGGCGACCTTCGCCTCCGGGCGGCCGGCGAGGCGCAGCGGCAGGGCGACGTTGTCGAATGCCGACAGATGCGTCAACAGGCGGAAATCCTGAAACACCATGCCGATGCGCCGGCGCAGCGCCGGCAGTTCGGCACGCCGCGCGACCCCGGTGTCGGACCCGAACACGAACAGCCGCCCGCGGCTCGGCCGCACCGCAAGATGGAGCAGCCGCAGCAGGCTGGTCTTGCCGGCGCCGGAAGGACCGCGCAGCCAGCGGAACCCGCCTTCGGGAACGATGAAGCTGAGGTCATGCAGCACCATCGGCCCGGCGCGCCGGGCGTTGCCGTATTGCAGCGACACCTCCTCCAGCCGCACCATCGCCACCCCCTCGATGGCGCCGTTCTGCCACCCGGCGCGCGCGCTGCGAAGGGCGCAATGCAGCCGGCGGGAGGTTGCCAGGACGGCACGGCTCGCGCAGGATCGGCCGTATGCGGATCATCTGTCCGTCCTGTCAGGCGACCTACGAGGTGCCGGAGACGCTGCTTGCCGGCGGCAAGGCGGCGCGCTGCGCGCGTTGCGGCACCGAATGGATGCCGCTGCCCGCAACCGCCCCCGCTGCCGCCGATTCCCCCCCCCGCGCGCCGGAACCCGAGGCAGCCGCAGGCACGGAAGACACCGGAGAGCCGGCGGAGGAGGCCTTGCGCCCGGCCCCGGCCTGGCCGCGCAGCATCGACAGCATCGACGACGACCGGCCACCGCCGCGCGACGACGAGATCGACCTGGCGCCACCGGGCCGCAGCGTGATGATCGCCTGGATCATCAGCCTTCTGATCATTGCCGCCCTGATCTGGGCCGCCTTCGCCTTCCGCGCCGAGGTGATGGGCGCCTGGCCGCCGAGCGCGCGGCTCTATGCCGCGATCGGGCTGCGCTGACACACCGGGGATGGAGGAACAGGCGGCATGAACGAGGCAAAGACAGCCCTTGGCGAGAAGATACTGGCGATCAAGCGCGCCAAGGGGCTGACCTGGACGGAGATCGCGCAGCGCCTGGGCCATTCGCCGGTGTGGACGTGTGCCGCCTGCCTCGGGCAGATGTCGATGCTGCCCGATACGGCGGCGAAGGCCGCCGCCTTGTTCGGCCTGACCGGGGCGGAGGCGGAGACGTTGCAGCAGATCCCCTATCGCGGCGCGCTGCCGACCGCGGTGCCGACCGATCCGGTAATCTATCGCTTCTACGAACTGATGATGGTCTATGGAACGACGTGGAAGGAGCTGATCCACGAGGAGTTCGGCGACGGCATCATGAGCGCCATCGACTTTGACATGGCTGTGGAACGCCAGCCGGACCAGAAGGGCGACCGGGTGAAGGTGACGATGAGCGGCAAGTTCCTCCCGTACAAGCGGTACTGAGCGAACCCACCCGGCATCCATCGATGGCAGCTTTCGCGGCGCCTTCTGTGCGGCCGCGCCGAGGAATGGGAGAGCGGGCGGATCGCGGAGAGCCGCGGGCGAACGAGGCGCTCACGCCCGCGGATGCGTCTGCCGCCACACCTCCAGCAGCCGCGCCGCATCGACCGCGGTGTAGCGCTGCGTGGTGGACAGGCTGGCATGGCCGAGCAGTTCCTGGATCGCACGCAGATCGGCCCCCGCCGCCAGCAGATGCGTGGCAAAGGAATGCCGCAGCGCGTGCGGCGTCGCATGCTCCGGCAGACCGGCGAGGCGGCGGTAGTCCCGCAGCGTGCGCTGCGCCACCGCCGGATCGAGCCGGCCGCCGCGCACGCCAACGAACAGCGGCGCCTCGGCGACCGGGCGTGGATGCAGCGCGAGCCACGCCGCGACCGCCGCGCGCACCGCCGGCAGCACCGGCACGATCCGCGTCCTACCGCCCTTGCCGCGCACCCGCAGCGGCGCATCCCCCTCCAGCCGCGGCGCGTCGCGCACATCGAGCGCCAGCGCCTCCGCGATGCGCAGCCCGCAGCCATACAGCAGCGTGAACAGCGCCACGTCGCGCGCCTGCACCGCGGCGGCGTCGGAAACGTCGCCGATCTCCTCCGCGATACTGCGCGCCGCCGCCTCGCTCAGCGCCCGCGGCAGCGGACGGGGCACGCGCGGCGCGGTCAGCAGCCTGATCTGCGCGTTGGCGACGCCGTGCCGGCGCGCGAGAAAACGGAAGAAACTGCGCACCGCAGCCAGATGGCGCGCGCGCGTGGTGTTGCCCCTTCCCTCCGCGGCCTCCCACGCCAGCCAGGCGCGAAAATCGAGCGCGCGCAGCCCGGCCAGGGCGGCAAGATCCGGCGCCCCGCCGAGATGGCGCGCGAGGAAGCCGAGGAAGCCGGCCAGGTCGGCGCCGTAGGCCTCGACCGTGAGCGGCGCGGCACGGCGCTCCTCGGCGAGCCAGGTCAGGAACACCTGCCGCGCCGCCTCGGCCTGCACGCCGCTACCGCCCCAGCGCCGCCGCCACGGCGCGGCCGAGGAAAGCCAGCGCCCCGGCCCCCTGCGTCGGGTCCAGCACCTGTTTCTCGCGCGCCACCAGGGCCAGCAGCGCCGGCGGCCCTTCACCGGGAATGCGGATCAGGGCGTCGTAATAGGCGAGTTCGGCGGCCTCCGCATGCAGCAGCAGCACCTCCGCCGGTGCCTCGCGGAAGCAGACCGTGCGCCCGGCGAGCAGCCGCGCCACGGTGCCCTGCGGCAACAGGCGGGTGCCCGACAACGGCTTCTCCATGCACAGCGACGCCGCATCGACACCAAGCAGCGCCGGCAGTTCGGCGCTGACGCACTCGGCCGCCGAGGCGGCGCGGATCAGCGCCAGCACCGCTTCCTGCACCCGGCCGGCGAGTCCGGCAGCGGCGCGCCCGGCGGCCAGCACGCCATCCGCCCGCGCCGCCATGGCGACGGCGTGGGCACGTTCGGCGTGCAGCATCGCCGCCATGTGATCGGCCAGCCGCTCGCCATGCACCCGCACCGGCGGCGCCAGCCAGCGATAGAGTTCGGGCCGCTCGGCGAGGAAACCGGGATGGGCGCGCAGCCACGCCGCGATCGCCGCGGCGTCCATTCCCGCGTCCTGTCCCGTTGTGCCGGGGGCGGCCGGACCGCTCACCGCGTGCCGGCCGCGCTTTTGAGCTCCTCGATATGCTGGCCGGTCCTGGCCCAGTCGGCAAGGAAGGCCGCCAGCCCCTTTTCGGTCAGCGGGTGCTGATAGAGGCTGCGAAGCACCGCCGGCGGCAGCGTCGCGACATGGGCGCCGAGCTTCGCCGCGGCGATCACGTGCAGCGGATTGCGCACGCTGGCCACCAGCACCTCGGTGCGCAGATTCGGATAGTTGCGATAGATCTGCACGATGTCGGCGATCAGTTCCATGCCGACATGCCCGATGTCGTCGAGCCGGCCGACGAACGGGCTGATGAAGGTCGCCCCCGCCTTCGCCGCCAGCAGCGCCTGGGCGGCGGAGAAGCAGAGCGTGACGTTGACCATCGCGCCGTCGGACGATAGGGCCTTGCAGGCGCGCAGACCGTCGGGCGTGAGCGGCACCTTGATGGTGACGTTGGCCGCGATGCGGCGCAGCACCGCGGCCTCGGCCATGATGTGATCGAATTCGGTGGCCGCCACCTCGGCGCTGACCGGGCCGGGCACCACGTCGCAGATCTCGGCGATCACTTCGAGCATCTTGCGGCCGGACTTGGCGATCAGGGAGGGGTTGGTGGTCACGCCGTCGAGCAGCCCGCTCGCGGCCAGCGCCCGGATTTCCTGGATTTCGGCGGTATCGACAAAGAATTTCATCGGCATTGTCCCGGACAGGATGAGGGGGGACCATACAGGATGGCGGCGGCGGACAGAAGGCGGGTGCGCGTGCTGCTGCCCTACCCGTTCCCCGGTCCGTTCGACTATGCGGTGCCGGCCGGCATGGACCCGCAGCCAGGCGACCTGGTGCTGGCACCGCTCAACCGGCGCGAGACGGTGGGCGTGGTGTGGGATGGCCGGCCGGACCCGGCGCTGCCCGCGGCACGCCTGAAGCCGCTTGCGGCCGTGTTGGACGCACCCGCCCTGCGCGCCGATCTGCGCGGGCTGGTGGACTGGATTGCGTCCTATACCCTGGCACGGCCGGGCGAGGTGCTGGCGATGGCGCTGCGGGTCAACGCCCTGCGGCCGGAAGCGGCGCCGACCGGCTGGCAGGCGGCGGAGAAGCCGCCGGCGGCGGCGCGGCTGACGCCCGCGCGTGCGCGCGTGCTGGCCGCGCTGGCCGCCGGACCGGCGGGCACCGCGGCGCTCGCGCAGGCGGCCGCGGTCACGCCGGGCGTGCTGCGCAGCATGGCGGAGGGCGGGCTGATCCTGCCGGTCACGCTGCCGCCCCGGCCGCCCTTCGCGGCACCCGATCCCGACCATCCCGGCCCGGCGCTGTCGGCCGGGCAGGCAGCGGCTGCGGGCGCATTGCGCGAAGCCGTGGCGGCGCGCGCGTTCTCCGTCACCCTCCTCGACGGCGTCACCGGGTCGGGCAAAACCGAGGTCTATCTGGAAGCCGTGGCCGAGTGCCTGCGCCAGCGCCGGCAGGCGCTGGTGCTGCTGCCGGAGATCGCGCTGTCCTCGCAATGGCTGGAGCGTTTCGCGGCGCGCTTCGGCACGGCACCCGCCGCCTGGCACTCCGACCTCACTTCGCGCACGCGGCGCA
>JAJZNE010000110.1 GCA_021847995.1 Pseudomonadota bacterium
CGGCCGCGGCCTGCGCCGCCGCCGCGGCCTCGGCCGCCCGGCGCGCCTCGCGCTCCGCCTCTGCCCGCGCCTCCTCCTCGGCCGCCCGGCGCGCCTCGTCCTCGGCCGCCTTGCGCGCTTCCTCCTCGCGCCGGCGCGCCTCCTCGGCGGCGGAGAGGATCGAGATCTTCTCCTGTTCGCGCCGTTCCGCCTCGCGCCGCGCCGCCTCGCGCTGCTGTTCGACCAGCGCCCGCTGGCGGGCGGCAAGCTCGGTCGCGGTCAGTGCCCGGCCGGCCCCCGCCGGCGGGCGCCCCGCCGCGCTCGGCGACGGCCGCGACGTGCCGGAGGGCGCACCCGCTGCGGCACTGGGCAGCGACCCGCTGCCGGCCGGGCCGGGCGCGCGCTTCTTGCGCACCTCCACCTGCACGACCTTAGAGCGGCCGTGGCTGAAACTCTGTCGGACGGATCCGGCATCCACGGTCCGGCCCAGCTCCATGCGACCGCTGGGTCGCAGCGACAGCCGGCCCTTGCCCGCGTCCTGATCGTTGCCTTCGCTCATCTACCCGCCTGCACCTTGTCTTCGTCCCGCGCGGCCCGCCGCGCGGCCCTGTTACCGTCCGACGCCGCCTCCGTCGAGGCCGTCAGCCCGGACAGACGCGCCGTCTCCGTCCGGATCCGCTCCGCCAGCCCGCCGGCCGAGACCGCGACATGCACCGCGCGCTCCCGCCCGAATACCGCACCCAGCGCCGCACCGGGAAGCGGCGCCACCACCGGCCCATTCCATCCGCCGAGCAGCCGCGCCCGCTCCTCCGCGCTGCCGTCGGCCGCCTGCACGATCAGCGCGACACGGCCCTGCTCCAGCCACTCCCGCGCCTTGGTGAACCCCGCCACTGCCTGCCCGGCGCGGCGCGCCAGACCAAGCTGCTCGGCAATCCGCCGCGCCAGTGCGGCCTGCAAACCCGGGAGAAGATCAGGGGGCACCGACACCGGGCCGCGCGCCGCCCTGGCGAAGCCGCCCCGCCTGCGGGCGCCTTCTACCACATCGGCATCCGCACTCAACCAGATTCCCCGGCCGGGCAGCCGTGCAGCCAGGTCGGGCACGACGCGCCCGTCCGGCGCCACCACGAAGCGGATCATCCGCTCCTTCGGCAGCCGTGCGCGCGTGACGGCACAGCGGCGCAACGGCCCGCGCCCGGGGGCATCGTCGTCCGCTTCGTCGTCGGTATCGTCGCCCGGTGCGTCAGTCGTGGCTGACCTCCGTCGCCTCGTCGGTGAACCAGTGGGCGCGCGCGGCCATGATGATCTCGTTCGCCGCCGCCTCGTCGAGGTTGGCGGCGCCGACGATCTCGATCAGTTCGTCCGAGGAGAGATCGGCGAGATCATCGAGCGTTTTCACCCCCTTCTCGCCCAGCGCCACCAGCATCGCCGGCGTCAGCGCCTCGATCGCGGCCACGTCGTCGGAGACGCCGAGCGCGATGCGCCGCTCCGTCAGCTCGCTGTCGCGCCGCAGCAGGAACTGTTCCGCACGGCGGATCAGCTCATCGGCCACCTGCTCGTCGAACCCTTCGATGGAGGCGAGCTCGTCGCGCGGCGTGAACGCCAGTTCCTCGATCGAGTTGAAGCCTTCCGTGACCAGCAGGCCGGCGATCACGTCGTCCACGTCCAGCGCCTCCACGAACAGCCCGGTGCGGCGGCGGAACTCCTCCTGTCGCCGCTCGCTCTCCTCGGCCTCGGTCAGGATATCGATGTCCCACCGCGTGAGCTGGCTTGCCAGCCGCACGTTCTGCCCGCGCCGGCCGATGGCGAGCGACAGCTGATCGTCGGGCACCACCACCTCGACCTTTCCCGCGTCCTCGTCCATCACCACCTTGGTCACCTCGGCCGGCGCCAGCGCATTGACGACGAAGGTCGCGGCCTGCGGGCTCCAGGGAATGATGTCGATCTTCTCGCCCTGCAGCTCCTGCACCACCGCCTGCACGCGCGAGCCGCGCATGCCGACGCAGGCGCCGACCGGATCGATCGAGGAATCGCGGGAGATCACCGCCATCTTCGCCCGGCTGCCGGGGTCGCGTGCGACCGCCTTGATCTCGATGATGCCGTCATAGATCTCCGGCACCTCCTGGGCGAACAGCTTGGCGAGGAAGCCGGGATGGGTGCGCGAGAGGAACACCTGCGGTCCGCGCGGCTCCTCGCGCACATCGAAAATATAGGCGCGCACGCGGTCGCCGTTGCGGAAGCTCTCGCGCGGGATCAGCTCGTCACGGCGCAGCAGCGCCTCGGCGCGGCCGATTTCGACCATCAGGTTGCCGTATTCGGTGCGCTTGACCACGCCGTTGATGATCTCACCCACGCGGTCCTTGAACTCGTCGAACTGGCGCTTGCGCTCGTATTCGCGCACGCGCTGCACGATCACCTGCTTGGCGGTCTGCGCCGCGATGCGCCCGAAATCGATCGGCGGCAGCGGATCGACCAGATGCTCGCCGATCTTGATGTCGGGCTTGAACTTGCGGGCGATGTGGACCGGGATCTGCGTCTCCTCGTTGTCCACCGTCTCCACCGCCTCGGTCCAGCGCGACAGCCGGACGTCGCCGGTCTTGCGATCGATGGTGGCGCGGATGTCCTTCTCGTGGCCGTATTTGGCGCGCCCCGCCTTCTGGATGGCCTGCTCCATCGCCTCCAGCACTTCCTCGCGATCGATCGACTTCTCGCGCGCGACGGCGTCGGCCACCAGCAGCAGCTCGGGGCGGGCGATGGCGGTATCCATGACAGCGGCCTCTCAGTTGGTCCGGGTTCGGGTTGCGTTGGCGGTGGCCTCGATCAGCGCGTCGGTCAGCACGAGGCGGGCGCGGCGCAGCTGGTCCAGCGGCAGCGCCACCTCGCTGCCGTCATCGAGCCGCAGGCGTCCGGCCGCGGCATCGGCGCCCAGCACCGTGCCGGTGAAGCGCCGCCGCCCGTCAAGCGGCGTCGTCAGCTCGGCGCGGGCGAGATGGCCGGCGAAGCGGTTCCAGTCCTTCGCCCGCGTGAGCGGCCGGTCGATGCCGGGGGAACTGACCTCCAGCGTCCATTCGCCCGGCATCGGATCGGCCACGTCGATCACGGCGCCGAGATGCCGGCTGATCGCCTCGCAGTCCTCGACCGCCATCGCCGCCCCGTCCGCCCGCTCGGCCATGATCTGCACGGTCGGACGGTCGCGGCCGGCAACGGCGACGCGCACCAGTTCGTAGCCCATGCTGTCGAGCGTGGGCGTGACGATCTCGGCGAGCCGGGCCTCCAGCCCGACATGGTGCGGACGGTCGTGGTCCAAAATAAAAAAGGTGGCCCGTTGGGGCCACCCTCCGTCAGGTCGGAAGATGATTGTTGTTCGATGACATAGACGCCCCGCGACCGCGGCGCAAGGGCGATCTGCGTCACCGGCGCGGCGCCTCGGCGGGGGCGCCGTCTTGTGCCGGCGCAACCGGTCAACTACCTCCACGCCGCCATGAGCGACGATCTCACCACACCCGACCCGACTGCCCCCCCCTGCCCGCCGGAGGCGCCCGCTACCCCGGACGAGGTGATGCAGGAAGCCGCCGCACGGATCGCGGCGCTTGAGGGGGAACGCGACGAGTTCAAGGACCGCTGGATGCGCGCCGAGGCCGAAACGGCCAATGTGCGTGCCCGCGCCCGCCGTGAAGTGGAGGAGACGCGGCTGTTCGCGGTGCAGAAATTCGCCCGCGACGTGGTCGAGGCGGCGGAGAACATCCGCCGCGGTCTCGACAGCCTGCCGCCGCGGACGGAGGACGAGCCCGAAGCGCTGGCCCGCATCCGCGAGGGCTTCGCGGGGGTCGAGCGCAGCGTGCTCGGCCTTCTGGAACGCAACGGCATCCGGCGCGAGGATCCGACCGGCGCCCTGTTCGATCCCAACCTGCATCAGGCGATGGCCGAGCAGCCGACCGCCGACCATCCCCCCGGCACCGTCCTGCAATCCTGGACCCCGGTCTGGACGCTGAACGGCCGGCTGCTGCGCCCGGCCATGGTGGTGGTCGCCAAGGCCCCCGCCGGGACGGCCGGCGGCGGCGGCGGCGCGCGCATCGATACCACGGCCTGACGCGGTTGCACATTTTCTGCGCAACCGGCCCTTGCCCTGACGCCACCCGGCCAATACATCGAAGGGCATCAGGTTTCACCTCGGGGATGAGGGCGGTGCCGAGCCGGGCCGCCCGGGTCCGCTGCAAAGGAGCATATCGGCGATGAGCAAAGTCATCGGCATCGATCTCGGTACCACAAATTCCTGCGTCGCGATCATGGAGGGCAAGGATGTCCGCGTGATCGAGAACAGCGAAGGCGCGCGGACCACGCCGTCCATCGTCGCCTTCACCGACGGCGGGGAGCGGCTGGTGGGCCAGTCGGCCAAGCGCCAGGCCGTGACCAACCCGACCAACACCGTCTATGCCGTCAAGCGCCTGATCGGCCGGCGCTTCGAGGATCCGATGGTGGCGAAGGACATCGCCCTTGTCCCCTACAAGATCAGCCGCGGCGACAACGGCGATGCCTGGGTCGAGGTGCGCGGCGAGAAATATGCGCCGAGCCAGATCAGCGCCTTCATCCTGGGCAAGATGAAGGAAACCGCCGAAGCCTATCTCGGCGACAAGGTGACGCAGGCGGTGATCACCGTGCCCGCCTACTTCAACGACGCCCAGCGCCAGGCCACCAAGGATGCCGGACGCATCGCCGGCCTTGAGGTTCTGCGCATCATCAACGAGCCGACGGCGGCGGCCCTCGCCTACGGGATGGACAAGAAGAAGACCGGCACGATCGCGGTCTACGACCTCGGCGGCGGCACCTTCGACATCTCGGTGCTGGAGATCGGCGACGGCGTGTTCGAGGTGAAGAGCACCAACGGCGATACCTTCCTGGGCGGCGAGGATTTCGACCAGCGCGTCATCGACTATCTGGCCGACGAGTTCAGGCGCGAGCAGGGCATCGACCTGCGCCGCGACCGCCTTGCGCTGCAACGCCTGAAGGAAGCCGCGGAAAAGGCAAAGATCGAGCTGTCGTCGTCGAAGGAGACAGAGATCAACCTGCCGTTCATCACTGCCGACGCCTCCGGGCCCAAGCATCTGGTGATGAAGCTGACGCGCGCGAAGCTGGAAAGCCTGGTCGATGACCTGGTGTCGCGCACGCTGGAACCGTGCCGCGCGGCGCTCAAGGATGCCGGCGTCAAGGCGGGCGAGATCGATGAGGTGATCCTGGTCGGCGGCATGACGCGGATGCCGAAGGTGATCGAGACCGTCAAGGCCTTCTTCGGCCGCGAGCCGGCGCGCAACGTCAACCCCGATGAAGTGGTCGCGATCGGGGCGGCGATCCAGGGCGCGGTGCTGAAGGGCGACGTGAAGGATGTGCTGCTGCTCGATGTCACGCCGCTGTCGCTCGGCATCGAGACGCTGGGCGGCGTGTTCACCCGCCTGATCGAGCGCAACACCACCATCCCGACCAAGAAGAGCCAGGTGTTCTCGACCGCCGATGACGGGCAGACCGCCGTCACCATCAAGGTGTATCAGGGCGAGCGTGAGATGGCGGCCGACAACAAGGCGCTCGGCCAGTTCGACCTGATGGGCATCCCGCCCGCACCGCGCGGCGTGCCGCAGATCGAGGTTACGTTCGACATCGACGCCAACGGCATCGTCTCCGTCCAGGCCAGGGACAAGGCGACCGGCAAGGAGCAGCAGATCCGCATCCAGGCCAGCGGCGGGCTGAACGAGGCCGACATCCAGCGCATGGTGCGCGAGGCGGAAGCGAACGCGGAAGCCGACCGCAAGCGCCGCGAATTCGTCGAGGCCAAGAACCACGCCGACGCCCTGGTCCATCAGCTGGAAAAGACGCTGAAGGAGAACGAGGGCAAGGTCGCGCCTGCCGACCGCAGCGATTGCGAGCAGGCCATCGCCGCCGCCCGCACCGCGATGGAGGGCAGCGACGCCGAGGCGCTGAAGGCGGCGACGGAGCGGCTGAGCCAGGCGGCGATGAAGGTCGGCGAGGCGATGTACAAGGCCCAGTCGGCGACCGAAGGCGGCGGCCCGCAGGGGCCCGGCGCCACCGGCGGCGGTGCCGCCCCCGGCGACGACAAGGTCGTCGATGCCGAGTTCGAGGAAGTGGACGACAAGCGGAAGAAGTCCGCCTGACGCCGCAGACGTTCGATGACCGAAGATGCGCCCGCGCTTCGCAGGAAGGCGGGCGCATCGCTGTGTCGGCGCCACCGAGAGGGCTGAGATGGCGAAACAGGACTACTACGCCACGTTGGGGGTCGCGCGCGGCGCAGGCGCGGAGGAGCTCAAGCGCGCCTATCGCAAGCTCGCCATGCAGTATCATCCCGACCGCAATCCTGGCGACCACCAGGCCGAGGCGAAGTTCAAGGAGGTGAACGAAGCCTACGACGTACTCAAGGACGATCAGAAGCGGGCCGCCTATGACCGCTACGGCCATGCCGCCTTCGAGCAGGGCGGCGGCGGCGCCGGCGGCTTCGATTTCGGCGGCGGCATCGGTGATATCTTCGAGCAGATGTTCGGCGATTTCATGGGCGGCGGCGGCGGGCGGCGCGGCGGGCGCGGCCCGCGCGGCGGCGCCGACCTGCGCGCCGGCGTCGAGATCGAGTTGACCGAGGCTTTCGCCGGCACCCGGACCACGCTGCGCGTGCCGACGCGGGTCAAGTGCGAGGCGTGCGGTGGCACCGGGTCGGAAAGCAAGGACGGCGGCGCCGCCACCTGCCCAACCTGCCACGCCGCCGGCAAGGT
>JAJZNE010000050.1 GCA_021847995.1 Pseudomonadota bacterium
GGTGGTCGAGGGTGGCCATCACGGCGGCGCATGGAAGGTCGCCTACGCCGATTTCGTCACCGCGATGATGGCGTTCTTCCTGCTGATGTGGCTGATCAACGCGACGACGGAGGAGCAGCGGCGGGGCCTCGCCGACTATTTCGCGCCGATGAACGCGATGGCGCGCAGCATGTCCGGCAGCGGCGCCCCGTTCGGCGGCCGGACGCCCTATGAGCAGGGGGCGATGGTCTCCGACCTCGGCACCCAGACGCCGCTGCCGGGCAAATCCTCCGCCCCCGGCGGCCCCGCCGACGACGCCGCCGCCCCGCCGCCGACGCTGCCGGCGCCGGCCGATCCCAGCGACGTGCCGCCGGCGCCCGCAGGGGCGGTGGCGCAGGCCGCGGGCAATGCCGCGAGGCCGGCGGACACCATGGGCGAGCATGCGCCGGGCGGAGGCGTCGCGCCGAAGCCGGCCGCGACCCCCGGACGGGCGGAGTTCCTCGCCAATGCCGGCGCCGGCGCGCAGCCGGCACCCGATCTGCACGCGCTCGACACCGCCTCCCTGCGCGCCGAACTGGCGCGGCGCGAGCAGGCGCAGTTCGCCGCCGCGGCGCAGGCGATCCGCGATGCGGTGGCGGCCGAACCATCGCTCGCCGAGGTGGCGCGCCAGCTCGCCATCGACGTGACGCCGGAGGGGCTGCGCATCCAGTTGCTCGACGCCGACCGCCAGCCGATGTTCGCCTCCGGCTCGGCCGAGCCGAACGAGCGGGCGCGGCTGCTGTTGCAGACGATCGCGCCGGTGCTGGCCCGGCTGCCGCAGCCGATCGCGATCGCCGGGCATACCGACGGCGCGCCCTACAAGGGCGTGGGCCGCAGCAACTGGGATCTTTCCAGCGACCGCGCCGGGGCGACGCGCCGGCTGCTGGCCGGGGACGGGCTGCCGGAGGCGCGGTTCCGCGAAGTGACCGGCCGCGCCGACCGCGAATTGCTGCTGCCGGCGGAGCCGCTGGCGGCGGCGAACCGGCGCATCGCCATCCTGGTGATGGCCTCGGCCCCGCTGCCGGTGGCGGCGCCCGCGGCGAAGCCATGATCCATCTCGGCGGACTTGCGTTCCTGTTCGCCTGCGTGTTCGGCAGCTACCTGCTGTCCGGCGGCAGCATGGCGCCGCTGATCGAGGCGGTGCCGTTCGAGATGCTGACCATCGGCGGCGCCGCGCTCGGCACCTTCATCATGGCCAACAGCCTGCACGAGGTGAAGCACACGCTCGGCGGCTTCAGCAGGATTCTCAAGGGCGGCATGTTCAGGAAGCCCGATTACGTCGATCTGCTCAGCCTGATGTTCTTCCTCGTGCGCCTTGCCGCGACCAAGGGCGCGATGGCGCTGGAGCCGCACATCGAGAAGCCGGAGGACAGCCCCGCCTTCCAGAAATTCCCGAAGATCCTGAACAACCACCACGCCAGCGGCATGATCTGCGACTACCTGCGCATGGTGGGCATGAACGCCGACGACCCGAATCAGATCGAGGACGTGATGGCACGCGAGCTGAAGAAGACGCTGGCCGAGGAGCTGCACGGCGCGCATGCGTTGCAGAACATGGCGGACGGTCTGCCCGCGCTCGGCATCGTCGCCGCCGTGCTCGGCGTGATCAAGACGATGTCGCACATCAACGAGCCGCCGTCGGTGCTCGGCGCCATGATCGGCGGCGCGCTGACCGGCACGTTCCTCGGCGTGCTGCTCGCCTACGGCATGGTCGGCCCGTTCGCCAGCCGCATGCGCGCGGTGGTGGAGGAGGAAGCGAAATATCTGGAAGTGATCCGCGCAGTGCTGGTCGCCCATCTGCACGGCAATGCGCCACAGGTAAGCGTGGAAACCGGCCGCAAGATGGCGCCGACCCAGTACATGCCGAGCTTCCAGGAGCTGGAGCAGGCGTTGCAGACATTGCAGATCGGCTGAGGCACGGAACGGATACATACCGGCCGTCGCAACCGTGTTCGGCCTCGCACAGTGCGGGGTGGCCGGACGGCGCCAGGGTGCGAGATGCGCGGGAGTGCGGGGCGCGCGCGTGGCGCAGACGGATGGCCGGCGGCCCGGTCGCACGCTGGGGCGCACCCGGTCGGGCGTAAGATTGGACTGCCGCTTCGCACGGGCGATCGCCGTCCGGGTCCGGCACCAGAAGGCCGATGCGCACAACGCAGCCGCATGATGCGCCCTGCCTGCCGCTCGCTCGTCATCGCCGCCGGCCCCGAAATGCGGCCGGCTTCCTCCCCGACCTGACCGGGGCGCCCTTCCGGGCCGGATGGCGCGATGCGGCGCGTTAACCCTTTGGCGCGCGACTCGTGCGATAATCCATCCGTTGCACTAACGACAGCCATCGGCTGGCCTGCCAGAAACTGCGATGAGGCGATGCGCGATGCCGGCCCCCTCCCCTTTGCTGGAACGGTCCGATCTGCGGCTGCTGGCCGCGTGGTGCCAGCCGCGCGGCATCGCCTGGACGCCGGCCGCCGCGCATCATGCCGGTGCCGCGCTCTGGCTCCTGCCGTCGGGCCGGGGGGCGGAGGCGATGATGCTGGTGGTGGATCGCGCCGAACTGCGGCTGCTCGATGCCGCCGGTCAGGAACTCGCCACCGCCTCCGACCTGCCGGCGCTGCTGGACGCGGTGGATGGGGGCGTCGCCGACCCGCCGGCCGTCACGAGCTGGAGCGCACGCCCCGCCCGCCCCGCCCAGGCCCGCGCGGCCTGAGCACGGGCCGCCCATCCGCGCGGACCGGAGATGCGCTGTCGTCGTCCCCGCGGCGGCGCCGTCAGGCGGAAAGCGCGGCCATCGACCGGCTGGTCCGTCCTGCCTCCGGCAGCGGGGCGACATTGACAAAGCGCGACGGATCGGCAATCAGGTAGCCCTGACGTCGCGCCGACAGGATGATGCGCTCCGACGCGCCGGCCGCCACCAGCTTGCGGCGCAGCTTCAGCACCAGTTGATCGACGCTGCGGTCGTCCGAATGCAGCGGCCGCTTCAGCGCCGCCCGTCCCAGCCAGTCGCGCGACACCGGGGCGCCATCGGCGTCCAGCAGCGTTTCCAGCGCGGTGAATTCGGCCTCGCTCAGCGCCGTGCGCACGCCCTGAGGGCTGACCAGAGAGCGCAGGGCCGACTCCAGCACGATCGGGCCGGCCGGCTCCTGCGGCAGCGGGAATGCTCGCACGATCCGCCGATGCACCGCCCGTACCCGCGCCACCAGCTCGGCATCGGCCGCGGCGGCGGACAGGACGTCGTCGGCGCCGGCATCGAGGCCGGCGACGCGGGCCGCTTCGCTGTCCTCGGCCAGCAGGACGATCACCCCGCGCGCGCCGCCGCCGGAAAGGAGGGCGATCCGTTCGGCGGTGGCGGGATGAAGCGGTGTCGCATGCAGCAGCACCACGCCCGAAGGGAACCGTTCCGGCAGCAGCCCTTCGGCTCCGTCCGCCGCGCCCTCCACCTCCGCCCCCTCGGCGCCGAGCACCGCCGTCACCCGCGCCGCCAGCGCCGCCGGATGCCCGACCAGCAGCACACGCGGCGAGGGGCGCGGTTGCGGCGGCACGGGGAAGCGGGCGGGGGCCATGCGCTTACGATGCCGTGCATCGCATCCGGCCGCAACCTGTGCGAGAGCAGCAGCGCCCGACAATCGCGAAAAAGTCGCAAAGGCGGGAACGACGCGAAACCGCGCCGTTGCCGCGGGCGGGCTACACGCCGGCGAGGTCGCGCCACTCGGCCTCGGAGAGGAGGGTGATGCCGAGTTCCGCCGCCCGCCGGGCCTTCGAGCCGGCTTCCGCGCCAGCAACGACGAGATCGGTGCGGCGGGAGACGCTGTCCGTCACCTTCGCCCCCAGCCGCTCCGCCAGGGCCTTCGCCTCCGGCCGCGACATGGTGGCGAGCGTGCCGGTGAACACCACGGTCTTGCCGGCGAGCCGCGCCTGTTCCGGCGCTTCGGGGGCGGCATCCTCGATCTGCAGCATCGCGGCAAGCGTGTCGAGTGTCGCCAGATTGCGCGGTTCGGCGAAAAACGCCGCCAATTCCTCGGCGATGGTCGGGCCGATCCCGACGATATTGGCCAGATCGCTGCGCGCCTCGGCACCGATCTGCACCGCCTTGGCCATCTCCGCCCGCCAGGCCGCATAGCTGCCGTAATGGCGCGCCAGCAGCCGCGCATTGGCAGCGCCGATGCGGCGGATGCCGAGGGCATGGATGAAGCGCGCGAGCGGGATGCGCCGCCGCGCCTCGATCGCCCGCACCAGGTTGCGCGCCGAGGTCGCCCCCCACCCCTCGCGCGCCGCGATCTCCTGCTCGTGCGCCGGCAGGCGGAAGATGTCGGGCGGGGTGCGCAGCAATCCGTCCTGCATGAACTCGCGCACCGACTTCTCGCCCAGACCGTCGATGTCGAAGGCGGGGCGGGAGACGAAGTGGATCAGCCGCTCCTCGGCCTGCGCCGGACAGATCAGGCCGCCGGTGCAGCGCCGCACCGCCTCTCCGGGCGGGCGCAGCGCGGCGCTGCCGCAGGCCGGGCAGCGATCGGGGAACACGAAGGGCAAGGCTGCCGCCGGCCGGCGTTCGGGCACGGCGCCGATGATCTGCGGGATCACGTCGCCGGCGCGCTGCACGATCACGGTGTCGCCGATGCGCACATCCTTGCGGGCGATCTCGTCCTCGTTGTGCAGGGTGGCGCGCGCCACCAGCACGCCGCCGACATTGACCGGCTGTAGTTGCGCGACCGGGGTCAGCGCGCCGGTGCGGCCGACCTGGATCACGATGTCCAGCAACGTGGTCGTCGCCTGTTCGGGGGGGAATTTCCACGCCACCGCCCAGCGCGGCTCCCGCCCCACATAGCCGAGCCGCTCCTGCCAGGCGAAATCGTCGATCTTGTAGACCACGCCGTCGATGTCATAGGGCAGCGAGGCGCGGGCGGCGGCGATCTCCTGCTCGAAAGCGGCGGCTTCGCGTTCGTCGGCGAGCAGCCGCGACAGCGGGTTGACGGAAAATCCCCAGTCGGCGAGCCGCGCCAGATACTCCCAATGGGTCGCCGCCGGCCGCGCGCTCGCCTGACCGATGGCGTAGGCGAACAGCGCCAGCGGGCGCGCGGCGGTGATGCGCGGGTCGAGCTGGCGCAGGCTGCCGGCGGCGGCATTGCGCGGATTGGCGAACAGCCGCTCGCCGGCCGCTTCCTGCGCCGCGTTCAGCGCCAGGAAATCGGCCTTGGTCATGAACACCTCGCCGCGAATCTCGATGCGCGACGGCACCTCGCCCCTGAGCCGCTGCGGCAGGGTCGCGAGCGTGCGCAGGTTGGCGGTCACGTCCTCGCCTTCCGTCCCGTCGCCGCGCGTCGCGCCGCGCACGAACACCCCCTCCTCATAGGTCAGGTTGATCGACAGCCCGTCGATCTTCGGCTCGCCGACGAAGCGCAGGGCGATATCGTCGCCGAGGCCGAGAAAGCGGCGGGCGCGGGCGGCGAATTCGGCGAAGTCCCCGGCATTGAACACGTTGCCGAGCGAGAGCATCGGCGCGCCGTGACGGACCTTGGCAAAGCCGCCGGCCGGTGCGGCCCCGACCCGCAGCGACGGCGAATCGGAGCGCACCAGGGCGGGAAACTGCCGTTCGATCGCCGCATTGCGCTGGCGCAGCGCATCATAGGCGGCATCGGTGATCTCCGGCGCATCGCGCCCGTGATAGGCCTGATCGGCCCGGGCGATCGCCTCCGCCAGCCGGGCGAGTTCGTCGCGCGCCTCCGCCTCCGTGAGTTCCGCGACCGGCTTCATGCCGCCCCCAGCAGATCGGCGGCGGCGGCGCGGGCGGCCTCGGTGATGCGTTCGCCGGCCAGCATGCGGGCGATCTCCTCCCGCCGCGCGGGGCCGTCCAGCGCCTCCACGCGGGTTTCCGCGCGGCCGCGCGCGGCGTGCTTGGCGACCCGCAGATGCGCTGCCCCGCGCGCCGCCACCTGCGGGCTGTGCGTCACCAGAAGCACCTGCACCTGTGCGGCGAGCCGGGCGAGACGCTCGCCCACCGCCGCGGCGGTGGCACCGCCGATGCCGGCATCGACCTCGTCGAACACCATCGTCGGCGCGCTCTGCCCGCCCGCCAGCACCACTTTCAGCGCCAGCAGCAGCCGCGACAACTCCCCGCCCGAGGCGACGCGGCCGAGCGGCCCCGGCTCCTGGCCCGGATTGGTGGCGATCAGGAACTGTACCGCATCGGCCCCCTGCGGCCCCCAGGCGGTTTCCGCAAGTGCCGCCACCCCGGTCACGAAACGCGCGCGATCCAGGCGCAGCGGCGGCAGTTCCTGCGCCACCGCGCGGTCGAGCCGCTCCGCCGCCGCCCGCCGCGCGGCAGAGAGCGCGGTGCAGGCCGCGGCATAGGCGGCACGGGCGGCGGTGGCGGCGCGCTGGCGCTCGGCAATCGCCGCTTCGCCGGTTTCCAGGGCGGCGAGCCGGCCGCGCAGGGACGCGAGCAGGGCCGGCAGTTCGGCGACGGCGACATTGTGCTTGCGGGCGGCGGCGCGCAGGGCGAACAGCCGTTCCTCGGTGCGCTCCAGCAGGCGCGGGTCGGGCTGCGACGCCTGGGCGAGCCGGACGAGCAGCGACTCGGCCTCCGCCAGCGCGGTTTCCGCCTGTTCCAGCGCGGCAAGCGCGGGCGCCGCCGGGCCGCCGCCATCGTGGCCGAGCAGGCGATGCAGCGCCCGCCCGGCG
>JAJZNE010000095.1 GCA_021847995.1 Pseudomonadota bacterium
GGCTGTTCCTGCGGCGCCGGCTGCGGCGGCGCCGGCGGTGCGGGCGGTGGCGGCAGCGTCGCCGCGTGGATTTGCATCGGCTTCGGTGCCGCGGGCGGCGGCGCCGGCGGTGGCAGCCAGCCCAGCGCAAGCACCGCCACCCCCTCCAGCAGAAGCGCCGCCACGAAGGCAATTCCGAAACGGTCGCCGTCCGGCATGCCCGTCCTGCGGCCCAGTCGGCCGATCACTTGCGCGTCCATTGACTCAGGGCGAATTGGGAGCCGTTGCGGCCGGCGCAGGGGGAGCCGCCGCCGGCGGTTGCGCGGCGGGCGCGGCGGCGGAGGGGGCCGTCCCGGCGGGAGAAGGCGCGATTGCCGCGCTGCCTTCGGACGCGGCGGGTGCTGGCGCCGGTGCGGCGGGCGCCGCGGCTTCGCCGGCCGGCAGAGTGGCGACGCCGACATCGGTGACACCCGCCTCCCGGCACGCATCGAGCGCGTGGATGAACTGCTGGAACGCCACGTCCTTCGATGCCGCGATCGTCACCTGCGTCTTTGACGGGTCGGGCTCGGCGCGCAGCAGTGCCACCAGCTCGTCCTTGGTCACCGGCTTGCCGTCCACGATCAGGCTGCCGTCCTTGTCCACATTGACCGTCACCTTCGGATGCTCGATGTGCTCGGCCTGGGTCGAACTCGGCAATTGCAGTGCCACCCCTGCGTCGGGGATCATCTGCAGGGTCACGATGATGAAGAACACCAGCAGAAACAGCATCACGTCGATCATCGGGATGATCTCGACGCGGCCGCGCTTGGCCTCGAAATAATGCATGCGGGAGCGGGGCACGATGCTATTCCGCGGCGACGGCGGCGCGGTCGCCATGCGGCCGGGTGATCATCACCCGGTTGAGCAGCAGCGTGCGCAGCGTCTCCATCTGGTGCATCACCAGCCGGGCGGCGTTGGACAATCCATTGTACGCGAGCAGGCCGACCATCGCGACGAAAATGCCGGCGGCGGTGGTGATCAGCGCGTTGGCGACGCCGCCGGTCACTGCGGTCGGCGCGTTGCCCGGCGTTGCCAGCACCGAGAAGGCGCGGAACATGCCGACGATGGTTCCGAACAGGCCGAGAAGCGGGGCCAGCGTGATGATGGTGTCGAGGATCCACAGCCGCCGATCGAGCCGCGGCGCCGCGAGCATGATCGCCTCATCCATCCGGCCTTCGAGGTCGGCACGCCCGACCGGCGCATCGCCGTCCAGCAGCACGTCGATCACCACCGCTTCCGGCAGCCGTGCCGCGCGGCGCCGCAGGGCGGCAAGATCACCGCCGCTCAGCCGCGCGTATC
Source organism: Pseudomonadota bacterium (assembly GCA_021847995.1). Classification (GTDB taxonomy): domain Bacteria; phylum Pseudomonadota; class Alphaproteobacteria; order Acetobacterales; family Acetobacteraceae; genus JAFKFJ01. Next base: position 1,318 of record JAJZNE010000095.1, read on the forward strand.
CGGCCACGTCGGCGACCAGCCTGGCACCCCCCATGATGGTGCGGCGCAGATACCATGAGCGGTCGAGAATCACCGCCAGCGCGAGCACCTGTAGGAAGGCGAGTGCGTAGAGCACGCCGTCGGAGTAGTTGGCGATGTCGATGATAGCTTGGAAATCCATGTCGAGCTTCCATGCGCAAACGCCGCGGCGCCTGGTTGCGCCGTGGCCGCGGAGCGTGTTACCGCGCCGCGGCCACTTTGTGTGTGACAGATTGATGGCAGTTGCAGCGTGCGCTCAGAACGACACGCCGACGCTGCCGTAGACAGTGAGCGGCGGCGCCGGATAGCCCAGGCCGTAGCCGCTGGTGGTGGTGTTGTAGTAGCCGCCGCTGCTGAGGAAGAGGTAGTTGTTGTATTTGTTGTTAGTCGCGTTCAGCACCGAGAGCGACAGGTTGATGTCGCGATCCTTGCCGTAGAGCGTGATCGGCACCGTCGCATTGATGCCGACGTTGAGCGTGCCGTAGGCCGAGAGCGTCTGGTTGCTGGGCGCGCCGGTGACATTGTTGAAGACGTACTGGGAGCCGCTGAACTGGAACAGCGCGTAGGGGTCGATCACGACGCCTTCGGTGAGAAATTTGTAATCGGCCCCGACGTTGAGCGTTGATCCCGGCACGTAGGGCACGTGACGGCCATTGTAGCTGAGCGGGGCGGCGAAGCTGCCGGTGACGTAGCTGGTATAGGTCGCGTTGACGATGCTGGCGTTGGCGAAGGTGTGCAGCTGCAGGAACGGATTGTCGTCCACGAAGAAGTTGGCGCCCTGGTAGTTGGAGGTACCGAAGGCGGTCGTCGCGGTGCCGACGGCGTTGGTGGTCGTGATCGTCTGCTTCGCGTACCGCAGGAAGAAGTAGTTGGCGCCGAAATCGAAATTGTGCAGGAAGATGTCCGGCTGATCGGTCAGCACCTTGAAGCCGATCTGGTACTCCGTGGCCATGGCGAGCTGGGCGTATTGCTGGTCGATCGCCTGAAAGAGACCGCCGCCGCCGCCGACCTGCGGGGTCTTGTAGGCCTGCTCTGCGCTGGCGTAGAGGTTGAGCCATTTCTGCGGCTGATAGGTGATTTCCAGCGACGGCTCCGGCGCCAGATAGTTGCGGGTCTGGTAGCCGGGCAGGCCGTTGCCCAGCGCGCCCTGGTTCGTGCCGGTGGCGCCGGGGAAGTTGTAAGGGCCGGCATCATTATAGGACGTGTTGTACATAGCCAGCCGGATGCCGGGCGTGATGTGCAGGTTGCTCAGCGGATGGATGTCGTCCTGTGCGAACACGGCCGTGTCGAGCTGCGTGAACATGCCGCTGCGATATTTGTTGTTCGGCGCTGTGACACTGCCGTCATAGGGCGGGAAGGGGCTGTAGAAGGCGTTGCTGGTATTGTAGGTGGCGTTCTGGAAGAAGGCACCGGTATCGAACGTGTTGAACCACAAATCCTTGGTGACATCCACCTTGTCGCCATACCAGTAGGAATATGGATTGTTGTACTCGAACTGGTTCGCGGCGCCGACCGGGAAGCTGTCGTTCGAGCGGTCATGCAGGCGGTCCTCGCGCACATAATAAAGGATGTTGTGCACGGACGTGGTGTCATCGAAATTATAGTTGAATTTGCTGTAGGTGGTCCAGAGCTGATTGACGTCGAATTTCTCATAGGTATTGTATGGAAGCGACGAATAGAAGCCACTCGTCTTCTGGCTGTAGAGCGGTCCGAGCGCGACGTTCGAGGACGTGTTGCCAAAGATGCCGATCTGCGCATTGGGTTCGGTCGGGACCACCGAAGGACGGTATCCGGCCGAACGCGAATAATAGGCACCGAAGCTGATATCGCCGCCGTCAAACTGTTTCACCGTCTTGGTGAAAAGGGCATAGTCATTGTAGGGATTGTTGAACCCATCCGGCCCGACCCGATAGCTGTTGCCGTCCTCGAAGCTGCCTTCGATGATGGTGGACCAGCCATTATGCTGGCCGCTGTTGAGGGCGAAATTCAGGATCTGGTCGTTGAAGCTGCCATAGGTCAGATTGACCATGGCACCGGCCGACTTGCTCGGTTGCAGCGGCGTGAATTCGACATTGCCGCCGATGTTGTCGTACCAGCGATCGGCCGCGTTGCCCGGGCCGTAGGTGATGCTGGTGCCCTGGAACATCTGCATGTTCGGGATCGAGGCCGAGGCCCAGAGTCCGGTGACCGGATCGACCATCGGCACGCCGTCCATCGTGACCATCAGCGAGGCGCCGCCGGTATAGCCGCCGTAGCCGCCCCAGCCCTGGCCGACGCCGTCGAGCGCGATCGTGTATTTGGTGGCGCCGCTGTTGCCGTAGCCGTTCACATAGGCGCCCGGCGCCAGCGAAATCCCCTGCGCGCCACCGACTGCCGGGCCGAGCATCTGCTGCTGCTCGGGCGTCAGCACGCGCACCGTCTCGCCGGAATTGAACACCTGTGTGGGCGTCGGTACCTGCGTGCCGATCCCGCCGCCGCCGCCGCCGCCGTTGGCGCTGACCTCGCCTGCGTTGACGACATTGCCCGCGCTCTGCGCCCAGGCGCTGCCGGCAACGCCGGACAGCAGAATCGTCGAAAGAGCAATCCGTCGTATCGGTGCTGTGAAGTACATCGTGTGATCCGTCCACCGTGTGACGCCACCGGTCGGGCGCGGCGGACGAATGTCGGAGTTCGGAACGGGCGGCTAGAGCATCGAGGCCGCAGCACGAGAATCTTTGCCTGCTCGTTGAATTTATTTCTGCTGCCACCGAGCTGTCACTGCTCGGTCATGATTGGGCGCTACGCTGGTTCTCTTTCGTTTTGCATTCGGTGCCGACCCGGCGCCGCGACCGAACGCGCCCCGGCCCTGCCGTCCTGTTGCAACCTCTGCGGGTCCTGCGGAGTATGCCGTCGTGGCAGCACGATCCCACCACGCGGCACGGAGGGTCCGGATGAATGATAGCGAGACCGTGGACCGCCCGCCGCCGGCGCAGGGCGCGATCGCGGCCGATGATCCGGCGCGCCTGATCAACCGCGAACTGTCCTGGCTCGACTTCAACCACCGTGTGCTGGAGGAGGCGGAGAACGCCCTGCATCCGCTGCTGGAGCGGCTGCGCTTCCTGTCGATCAGTGCCAGCAATCTCGACGAATTCTACTCGGTGCGCGTGGCCGGCCTGGTCGGGCAGGCGAAGGCCGGCGTCACCGCCCCCGCCCCCGATGGCCGCACCCCCGCCCAGCAGCTCGCCGAGGTGGAGGCGCGGGCGCGCGTGCTGCTCGCCGACCAGCAGCGCGTCTGGCAGGAACTGCGCGCCCTGCTGGCGCAGGCCGGCATCACCGTCGCCGAGGTGGACGAGCTGGCGATGCCCGACCGCACCTGGCTCGACGCCTGGTTCATGGAGCGTGTGTTCCCGGTCCTGACACCGCTCGCCATCGATCCGGCGCATCCCTTCCCGTTCATTCCCAACATGGGGCTGGTGATGGCGCTGCGCCTGTTCCGTGAGGAGGACGGGCACGGCATGCGGGCGCTGATCCCGTTGCCGGCGCAGGTGGAGCGCTTCATCCGCCTGCCGTCGGGCGGCGACGCCGGCGCGGGCGGGATCCGCTTCATGCTGCTCGAACATCTGGTCGGCCTGTTTCTCGACCGGCTTTTCCCCGGCTACCGGCTGCTCGGTCACGGCATGTTCCGCCTGATCCGCGACACCGATGTCGAATTCGAGGAGGAGGCGGAGGATCTCGTGCGATCCTACGAAACCGCGCTCAAGCGCCGCCGGCGCGGGGTCGCGATCCATCTCACCGTCAATGCCGGCATGCCGGCGGATCTGCAGGAACTGATCGCCGACGAGCTGGACGCGACCGCCCAGGCGGTGTTCGTGCTCGATGGTCTGCCGGGGCTCGCCGACCTGAACCGACTCATCGTCGATGACCGGCCCGATCTGCTGTTTCCTCCCTACACGCCCCGCTTTCCCGAACGCATCCGCGATTTCGGCGGCGATTGCTTTGCCGCCATCCGTGCGAAAGACATCATCGTCCATCACCCGTTCGAAAGCTTCGACGTGGTGGTGCAGTTCCTCCGCCAGGCGGCGCAGGACCCGAGCGTCGTCGCGGTCAAGCAGACGCTCTATCGCACCAGCCGCGACAGCCCGATCGTCAAAGCGCTGATCGAGGCGGCGGAGTCCGGCAAATCCGTCACCGCCATGGTGGAACTGCGCGCGCGCTTCGACGAGGAAGCCAATATCCGCCTTGCCCGTACGCTGGAGGCGGCGGGCGTGCAGGTCGTCTATGGCTTCACCGAGCTCAAGACCCACGCCAAGCTGTCGCTGGTGGTGCGTCGCGAGGGGGCCGGGCTGCGGTCCTATGCGCATTTCGGCACCGGCAACTATCATCCGATCACGGCGCGCATCTACACCGATCTGAGCTTCTTCACCACCGAGCCGGAATTGACGCGCGATGCCGCGCGCCTGTTCAACTACATGACCGGCTATGCCCGTCCGGAGCGCATGGAGGCGCTGGCCTTCAGCCCGCTGACCACGCGCAGCACGCTCGATGCCCTGATCGCGCGCGAGATCGAGTTCGCCCGCGCCGGCAGGCCCGCCGGCATCTGGCTCAAACTCAACGCACTGGTCGATGAGCGCCTGATCGACCACCTCTATGCGGCGTCGCGCGCCGGGGTGAAGGTCATGGCGGTGGTGCGCGGCATCTGCTGCCTGCGGCCCGGTGTTCCCGGACTCTCCGATAACATCCGGGTGAAGTCGATCGTCGGCCGCTTCCTGGAGCACAGCCGCATCTGCGTCTTCGGCAACGGCCATAAGCTGCCGAGCCGATATGCCAGCGTGTTCATCAGCTCGGCCGACTGGATGGCGCGCAACATGGAATGGCGGGTCGAAACGCTGGTGCCGATCCATAACCCCACCGTGCATGCGCAGGTGCTCGATCAGATCATGGTGGTCAACCTCAAGGATTCGGTGCAGTCGTGGGAACTGCATGCCGACGGCGGCTGGCGCCGCGTGCCGCCGGGTGTGGGCAAGGCGCGCGTCTCCGCTCACGACTATTTCATGACCAACCCGTCACTGTCGGGCCGCGGCTCCGCGCTTCACGGTCCGCTGGTCACGGCCGGTCCCGTCACCGCCAGCCGCCGGCCGGATCGCTTGCTGCAGGACTGATCATGCCCCTCCCGACCCGCTCCGCCGTCGTCGATCTCGGTTCCAATTCCGTGCGGCTCGTCGTCTTCGAGGGGCGGGGCCGCAACCCGGTGGCGATCTTCAACGAGAAGGCGGTGCTGCGTCTCGGCCGCGGGTTGCAGGCGACCGGGCTGCTCAATCCCGAAGCGATGGAGCAGGCGGCGACGGTGATGAACCGCTACCACGCGATCGTGCGCGCCATGCGGGCCGAGCCGTTCGAGGTGCTCGGCACGGCGGCGGTTCGCGACGCCGCCAACGGTCCGCTGTTCATCGCGGCACTGGAGCGGCGTCTGCCCGGCGTGCCGATCCGCATCCTCTCCGGTGCGGAGGAGGCCGAGTTTTCGGCGCGCGGCGTGCTGTGCGGCATTCCCGACGCCGACGGCATCCTCGCCGATATCGGCGGCGGGTCCGTCGAAGTGGTGCGGCTGTGCGAAGGCGTGCGCGGCGCGGCGCAGACGATGCGGCTCGGCGTGATCCGGCTCGCCGAGCGCGCACAGGGCGACATCGCCCGCGCCCGCGCCATCGTGGAGGCGGAACTGGCCGAGGTGGCGTGGCTCGCCGAAGGGACGGGGCGCGATCTCTATGTCGTCGGCGGTGCGTGGCGGGCGGTGGCGCGCATGCATATCGCCCAGACCGGATATCCGCTCAACATGATCCATCACTATACCGTCAACCGGGAGGAAATGCGGGAACTGACCGGCCTGATCGCCTCCGCCTCCCGCCGCACGCTGGAGCGGATGCCGGGCGCACCCCGCCGCCGGCTCGACGATCTTCCCTATGCCGCCCTGGTGCTGCGCCGGGTGTTGCGCGGCACCGGGGCACGGCGGGTGGTGTTCAGCGCCAACGGCCTGCGGGAAGGCTGGTACATGCACCTGTTGAGCGAGGCGGTGCGCCTCCAGGATCCGCTGCTGGCGGCGGCCCGCGAACTCGCTGCCGTCCACAGCCGCGATGCCGGGCTGCCTCCGGCGCTGCTGGACTGGACCGATCCGCTGTTCCCCGGCGAGGCGCACATCTGGCGCCGGCTGCGGGAGGCTTGCTGCTGGATGAGCGACATCGGCAGCCATGACCATCCCGATTATCGCGCCGAGCAGGCGTTCCTGCGCATCCTGCGGCAGCCGGGCATCGGCATGGACCACCCGGCGCGGGCCTTCATCGGCCTGACACTCGCGCTGCGCTACGATGCCGAGCCGGAGGCACCGTTCCTCGCCGTCGCGCGCGGCCTGCTGACGCCCGACGCGGTGCAGCGCGCGACCGTCCTCGGCTGTGCGCTCCGGCTCGCCTACACGCTGTCGGCCGGCACCCCGCGGCTGCTGGCGGCCGGCCGGCTCGAGGTGAGCGGCGCGCTGGCGCTGCGCCTCACCCTGGGCAGCGGCCTCTTTGCGGGCGAAAGCGTGACAAGGCGGCTGGACCGGCTGGCGCAGACGCTCGGCCTGACCGCACACACCGAGACGGCGGCGTGATCCGCTTCAGTCCTGCCGCCGGCTACAGTCCCAGCAGCACCGCGGCATAGGCGGCCAGCAGCCCGAACCCGAAAGTTCCCACGCCCAGCACGCCCAGCACCGGTGCCGGCAGGGCGCGGCCGAGCATCACCAGCGATGGCAGGCTGACCGCCGGCAGCGTCACCAGGAGCGCCGCGGCTCCGGCGCTGCCCAGGCCGACGTGCTGCAACACCTGCACGATCGGCACCTCGCCCGCGGTCGGGATCACGAACAGCGTGCCGATTGCGGCGAGCAGCGGCGGCAGCCATCCGGCATGCCCGATCACCGGCGTCATCGCCGGGAACAGCCACGCCCGCGTCGCCCCGAGGGCGAACACCAGCAGGAAATATTCCGGCACCAGCCGGCTCGCCAGCCGCCACAGCGCGGCAAGATAGGCGCGCAGATAGCCGACCTGCGCCGGGTCCGGCGTTGTTGCGGGGTGCGGCGGCGGCAGGTGCCGGCCGGCCGGCATCAGCCGCGCCGCGAAATGGCTGAGCAAGAACACCAGCGCCACCCCCAGCACCAGCCGCAATCCCGCCCAGCCCCATCCGAGCACGAAGCCGATGAACACCAGCGTGGCCGGGTTGAGCACCGGGTTGGCAAGAAAATAGGCCAGCGCCGCCGCCGTGTCGGCCTCGCTGCGGATCAGCCCGATCGTGACCGGGGCGGCGCAGCAGGTACACATCATCGAGGGCAGCGCCGCGGCGGTGGCGCGGGCGGACGCGCCGTCCCCCGCGAACAGGCGCGACACCATGCCGCGCGGCAGCAGAACCTCCACCCCCGCCCCGAGCACCAGTGCCAGCACCAGTGCCTGCCAGATCGCCCTGATATAGGCGGCCGCATAGCTCAAACCCGCCTGCCAGCCGGCCGCGGGCGGGGCTGCCCCGGTGCCGCTCACGATCGAGGCACCGAGGCTCTGCTGGGCGGCGGCGACGAAGGCGCGGCCGTAATAGGGGTGCCACTTGACGTAATAGAGGTCGCCGGCGGCAAGGACCGTGAAGGCCAGAATCGGCAGCCAGGCGGGCGGACTCACGGGTCGCGACGCGGTCTCGGATCGGGCCACGTGAGTACTCCCTTATGGGGCTGCCACGGTGTCGCAGATTTAGGGGCGCGGCAATAGCCGGCAATGGCGGCGATTGGCTCCACCGCGCCAATCCCCGGCCGAAGAACCTGCTGCATGCCTGCGCCGGGGCCGGGCGCCTGCATGGCTCAATCAGCCGGGAAATTCCGCTTGCCCCGTCCATTCGTTATCATTTATAACGCACGACGTGAACACGCCCCACCCCCGCCCCCCGGCCGAACGCTTCGCGACGCTCACGGAAAGCGTCGCCAAGGCCCTTGCCGCCGAGGGGCTGCGGCTGGGGCTGGTGGCGCCCTGGCTCGCCCTGGTGTGGTGCAAACTGCGCAGCACCGGCGCCCGCATCCTGCGCATCGCCGCCGCCCTTGAGGCCGGCCCGCTGCGCCTCGCCCCACCCCGTCCCCTCCCGCCGCTGCCGCCCCCAACCGACGAAAAACCAGCCAACCCCCAACCCAGGCGAAAAGGAGTCCCGACAAGCTTCGGCTGGCTGCTCCGGCGGGTGACGGCGCTCAGCTTCGGCCGCTCCCAGCTCGAATATCTTCTCGCCGAACCGGACATGGCCGAACTGATCGCAGCCGCTCCGCCGATCGCCCACCATCTCCGCCCGATCTGCCGGATGCTCGGGGTCAAACCCCCGCCAGGCCTCTTTCCCCCGCGCCGCCCGCCGCGCCGGACCAGGCCGCCCGCGCCGCCGAAACCGGCGCCGGAGGCCACGAAAGAAAAACCGGCGGAGCCGGCCGGAAGGCCGGACGGCCCGTTTCCCGCCTTCATGCCCCGCAAGCGAAAGCGCCGGCGGCGGCCGTTCACTCTGTTCCCCCTCCCCGCCGGAACCGGGCCGCCCTGGAAGGGCTGACTCGGGCTATCGCCAGGGGATGCCGGAGTCGGCGTTGTCAGCGATAGTTGACCGCCGGCCCGCATCGCTGCGATGCTCGCCTCCTCTGGTCGGTGCCGGGAAGGAGCGGAGAGGATGAACGTTGCCGTTCGGGATCTGCGCGCGCCCGCCGAGCCGGCGGCCTCGCGGCCGGCGCTTGCCGATTGCGACCTGCATCTGGGGCCGTCCGGCGTTGCGGGTCTCTATCCCTGGCTGTCCGCGCGCTGGCGGTCGCATATCGAGACCTACGGGGTCAGCCACCGTACCGGCATGCAGCATGGCCTGCCGTCCTTCCCCAAGGCGCAGCCGGCAGCGGCGCGCCGGGATGCGTGGCCGGAAGGTGGCGGGCTGCCGGGCAGCGATCTGGCCTTCACGCGGCGCCAGCATCTGGATCCCTACAACATCACGCTCGGCCTGGTGAACCCGCCGACGCCGAGCAACAGTTGCATGAACCCCGCGCTCGGCACTGCGCTGGCGCGGGCGATGAACGCATTCCAGGTCGAATGTCTGGTCACGCCCGAACCGCGGCTGCGCGCCTCCATCGTCGTCAACGACGAAAGCCCGGAGGATGCGGTCGCCGAGATCGAGCACTGGGCCGGCAACCCTGCCTTCGCGCATGTCCTGCTGCTGAGCCGGACCGGGGCGCCGATGGGCAGTGCCCGCTATTTCCCGATTTTCGCGGCGGCGGTTCGCGCCGGGCTGCCGGTTGCCGTGCATGCCTTCGGCTTCGGCGGCAACCCGGACACATCGAGCGGCTGGGCCTCGTTCTACCTCGAAGACATGATCGGCCATGCCCAGAGCTGCCAGGCGCAACTGACCAGCCTCGTGGTGGAGGGCGTGTTCGCGCGCCTGCCGGCGCTGCGGCTGGTGCTGATCGAGGGCGGGTTCGGCTGGGTGCCCGCGCTCGGCTGGCGGCTCGACAGGGCATGGCGGCGGCTGCGCAGCGAAACGCCGCATCTCGACCGGCTGCCGTCGGAGTATATCCGCTCGCAGGTCTGGTTCACCACCCAGCCGATGGAGGAGCCGGAGCCGCGTGCGCACCTGCTCGACACGATCGCATGGATCGGCTGGGACCGGCTGCTGTTCGCGACCGATTATCCGCACTGGGATTCCGACGATCCGGCGCATGTCCTGCCGCTCAGGCTGGAGGAGTGGCAGCGCCGCGCGGTGCTGCACGACAACGCCCACGCGCTCTACCGCCCCGGCGCCTGAACCCGATTAGCCGAACCGGTAGCCGCGCGCCACGAGATAGGCGCGCGTCTCCTGCGCGGCGGCGTCGAGCGCGGGCTTTACCGCCATCTCGCCGGTCACCGCCTGGACGATGCGCCGGGCGATGAACTCGCCGACGGCATAGAATTCCGGCAGTTGGGGAAACGCCGTGGCGCTGGCGAGGGAGGCGGCGGCGGCGCGGTAGTAGCGGATGCGGTCCTGCAATGCCGGATCGTTCAGCACCGAGCCGCGCGGCGGCACAGTCAGCGCGGCCGCTTCGCGCATGTTGGCCTCATTGGTCGCGGTGGCGGCAATGCGGAACAGCGTGTCGGGGTCGTGCCTGCTGAAGGCCGAGAGCGCATAGCCGTCGGTGCTGAAGCGGGCATGGCCGTCGGGTGGGGCGATCCAGTCGATCCTGCCGACGACGCGCGACTGTTTGGGATCGTCCATCGTGCCGGCGCGCGTCGCCCATTGCAGCCCCATCGTCGCCGTGTCCTGTGCCAGCGCGATCATGCATTCGTCGTTGGCGGCAGAGGCAAATCCGCGCTGCGCGGACCGCGTGACGCGGCGCAGCATCTCGATCGCCTGCACGCCGCGGTCGCCATTGAAGATGGGCTGCCAATCGGCATCGAACCAGCCGGGACCGATGGTCTGCATGTACCAGTGCGCCTCATTGAGGCAGGCATCGACGGGACGGAGGCAACTGATCGTGCCGGCGCGCAGCGGCGAATTGAAGGCCTGCGCGAGGGCCGCGTATTCGGCGATGCTGCGCGGCGGCTGCCGGCCCTTGCCCGCCAACAGGTCTGCACGGTAGAAGAACATCATCACGTTGAGATCGGCGGGGATCAGGTAGAGTCGGCCGTTCCAGCTGACCGATTTCCGCACCGCCTCGGGGAAATCGTCGAGGCGGAAGGTGTCGCGGTATTTCGCCCAGAGATCATCGAGCGGACGCAGCCAGCCGTTCTTGGCGAAGTTCAGGAAGGTCGATTCGTTGGCATAGACGATATCGAGCGTGTCGGCGTGGGAGGAGAGGGCGATCGTCTCCAGTTCCAGCGCCTTGTCGAACGGCATGAGCTGTGCCGACACGGTGACGCCGGGTACCGCCGACTTCATCCGTTCGGCCCAGAACTCCAGCGCCGGATAGCGATGGCTGATCAGCTGCACCGGCGCATCGGCGCGGGCCGTTGCGATCATCGGCGCCGCCAGCGCCGCACTCCCGGCAAGCATGGCGCGCCGGCCGAGTGGCCTTCTCCGTCGCATGGGCTTCGTTCCTCCCTGGCACGTGGCCGCCTCCCGATCCAAGCAGGTTTCGCCGGGCGGGCCAACACACCGATGATCGGTTTTGCCGTGGGGAGCGTCCGCATCGGCGGCTTGCCTGAGCGCCTATCGTTGGCCTTTCTGCGGATCTCTGCTAAGCTCGCCCCCAACATCCGGCCCCGCCGGAAAAGGGGGAGGACTGACGTGCCATCGTGCCTTGCCGGCGCCATCGACTGCGACATCCATCCCGCCGTGCCCGGGATCGCGGCGCTGCTGCCGTATCTGGAGGAACATTGGCGCGAACAGGTGGTGACGCGCGGGGTCGATGACCTCGCCTCGATCTCCTATCCGGCCAATGCGCCGCTGACCTGTCGGCCGGACTGGCGGCCGGAACGCGGCAAGCCGGGCAGCGACCTCGATCGCGTGCGGCGTGAGGCGCTCGACGGGTTCGGCAGCAGCCTTGCCATCGCCAACTGCCTCTATGGCGTGCAGTTGCTGTTCAGCGAGGATCTGGCGGCGGCGTTCGCGCGTGCGGTGAATGACTGGATGGCGCGCGAATGGCTCGACCGCGAACCGCGCCTGCGCGCCTCCATCGTCGTGCCGATCCAGAATACCGAGATGGCGGTGGAGGAAATCGAGCGCTGCGCGCCCGACCGGCGCTTCGTGCAGGTGCTGCTGCTGGTGATGGGCGACCGGCCGCTCGGCAAGCGGCAATACTGGCCGATCTATGCCGCGGCCGAGCGCCATGGCCTGCCGATCGGCATTCATGCTGGCTCCGCCTATCACAATCCGCCGACGCCGGTCGGCTGGCCGTCCTACTACACCGAAGACTATGTGGCGCAGGCGCAGGCGTTCCAGACGCAACTGACCAGCCTAGTGTGCGAGGGTGTGTTTACGCGCTTTCCGGCGCTGAAGGTGGTGCTGCTCGAATCCGGGTTCACCTGGCTGCCGGCGCATCTGTGGCGGCTGACCAAGTTCTGGCGTGGGCTGCGTATCGAGGTTCCGTGGGTTGATCGCGCACCGTCCGACATCGTGCGCGAGAACGTGCGCCTGACCTTGCAGCCGGTCGATGCCCCGCCCGACCGCGACACGCTGCTGCGCATTCTCGATCACATGCAGTCCGATGAGCTACTGCTGTTCTCGACCGATTATCCGCACTGGCAGTTCGACGGCGATGCCGCACTGCCGGAAGGGCTGCCGGAAAGCCTGGTCCGCCGCATTCTCATCGACAATCCGCGCGCAACCTACGCCCGCCTGACGGAGGACGCCGCATGACCCACCAGATCCGTCCCGCTTCGGCTCCGGCGCAGCCCGCCGCCAGCCGCCTCGCCATCGCCGATTGCGATATCCATCCGGCACGGCGCAGCGATGCCGAGTTCGATCCCTGGCTGGCGCCGGCATGGCGGGAGCATCTGCAAACCTACGGCGCCCGCTACCGCCAGGGCTGGCAGACCGGCCCGGCTTTTCCCAAGGCACAGCCCAATGCCTCCCGCCGTGACGCCTGGCCGCCGGACGGCGGGCGGCCGGGCAGTTCGCTCGGTTTCATGCAGGAACAGCATCTCGATCCCAACCGGGTTGCGCTCGGCATCCTCAATCCGCTCGGCACCGGGCAGGGGTTGCAGAACGTGGCGCTGTCGGCGGCGCTGTGTCACGCGACGAACGAGTGGCAGATCGCCAACTGGACCAGCCGGGATGCGCGCCTGCGTGCCTCCGTCGTCGTGCCGTATGAGGATGCCGCCACCTCGGCCGCCGAGATCGCGCGCCGGGCCGGCCATCCGGCCTTCGCGCAGGTGCTGCTGCTGAGCCGTACCGCGGCCCCCCTCGGCAGCCGTCGGTACTGGCCGATCTATCAGGCGGCCGCCGAGGCCGGGCTGCCGGTCGCGATCCATGCCTTCGGCTACGGCGGCAACCCGATCAGTGGCGCAGGATGGCCGAGTTTCTATATCGAGGAAATGACGAGCCATGCGCAAACATGTCAGGCCGGCCTGGTCAGCCTGATCGTCGAAGGCGTGCTGGCGCGCCTGCCGCGGCTGCGCATCGTCATCGTGGAAGGAGGGTTTGCCTGGGCGCCCGCGCTCGGCTGGCGGCTCGACAGGGCATGGCGGCGGCTGCGCAGCGAAACGCCGCATCTCGACAGGCTGCCGTCGGAGTATATCCGCTCGCAGGTCTGGTTCACCACCCAGCCGATGGAGGAGCCGGAGCCGCGCGCGCACCTGCTCGACACGATCGCATGGATCGGCTGGGACCGGCTGTTGTTCGCGACCGATTATCCGCACTGGGATTACGACGACCCGGCGCAGGCATTTCCGCTGCCGGCGACGGCTTCGCAGCTGCGCGGTCTGTTCCTTGACAATGCCCGCGCCGTCTATGGACACGCCTGAATGAGCCGTCATGTCGTGGCAGCGGCTGCCGAGATCCCGCCGGGCGGGCGCAAGCTGGTGACCGTGCGCGGCCGGCCGGTTGCGATCTTCAATATCGGCGGCGAGTTCTTCGGCCTGTTCAACCGCTGCCCGCACCAGGGCGGCAGCCTGTGCCACGGGCGGCTGACCGGGTTGCTGCAATCGCACGAACCGGGCAAATTCACCTATGCCCGCCAGGGCGAGATTCTGCGCTGCCCATGGCACGGCTGGGAATTCGACATCCGCACCGGCCAGTCCTACTGCGAACCCGAGCGCATCCGCACCCGCGCCTATCCGGTCGCGGTGGCGTCCGGACAGACGGTGGTTGAAGGCCCCTATGTTGCCGAGACGGTGCCGGTGTCGGTCGAGCAGGACTACGTCGTCGTCGAGATGTGACAGCAGGGGAGCGCAGCGCGCCGTGATCGGACGACCCTTCGGCCGCCGACCTCTGCTCGGCGCCGCGACGGCGGCGACGCTGATGACGCCGGCGCTCACGCGCGCGATCCGCGCCGAGGAGCCGGTCCAGCTGCTCAGCCATCGCTATCCGGCGCTGGAGTTCTACGCGCGGAAGCTCACGACGGCGCTGCCCGGCGTTGCCGTCGATGCCCGTCTGATGCCGTCCGGGGAGGCAGCGCAGATGGCACGCCTCGCCCTGTCGTCGGGTGCCACGACGCCCGATCTGCTGTGGGTGAACAGCACCACCGTGACGAGCTTCGCCAAGAGTGGCTGGCTTGAGCCGCTCGATGAAATGTGGGCGAAACATCGGGAGGAATTCGCTCTCGACGACATCAACCCAGCCTCCCTGCGCGGCTGTTCCTGGCAGGGTCGGCTGTACGCGCTGCCGATCACCACCAACGTGCTGCTTTATGCCTACCGGGCCGATCTGTTCGAGGCGCGGCAGATTGCCCCGCCGGCGACCTGGGAGGCGGCGGTGGCGGCAGCGCAGGTGCTGAACACACCGCGGCGCAGCGGTACCACGATCAGCCTGAAATGGGACATGCCGCCCTATGAGCTGCAGAGCGTGCTGAACACGGTGGGTGACGGCTGGTTCGACGAGGCCTGGCATCCGCGCTTTGCCGATGCACGCGATACGGCGGCGATTGCTCTCTACCGGCGCCTCGCCCGTTTCGCCGTGCCGGGCTATACATCGCAGAGCAACGACGAGAACACGGTGAATTTCGCACAGGACCTTGCCGCCTGCGGCCAGCAATGGGCGACCCGGTGCGCGGCGATGGACAACCCGGGCACATCGCGTGTGGCCGGCCGGATCCAATGGACCGTGCCGCCCGGTGGCAGGCAGGCGATGACCACCGACGCCTATGCCATCAACCGTCGCACGGCGCGTGACAGGGACATGCTGTTCCGTCTCGCCGCCGCCGCGCTTGCCGAGCAGAACCAGCGCGAAGCCGCAGCCCTGTGCGTGCCGCCGCGCCGGGCGGTGCTGCACGACCCCGCGGTGCAGGCCCGCCTGCGCTGGTATCCCGCCGTCGCACGCGCGCTCGATGCCGCCGAGCCGCTGCCGGCGCTGCCCGAATTCAACGAGGTGGCCGAGCTGGCCACCAAGCGCATGGTGCAGGCGATCGTCGGCCAGATGCCGGTCGCGGATGCGATGGCCACCGCCGCGCGCGAGGTGACGGACCTGCTGGCGCAACGCGGCTACTACAAGACCTGACCGTCACGGCGCGCGAGGACCTTTACGGAATGTGGCGTTTCCTGCTGCCGAGCGTCGCGGTGATGGTGCTCGTGCTGGTCTGGCCGCTTGCCTCGGCCATCTATTACAGCTTCTTCAGCTACTACCTGGGCGGTGGCACGTTCCGCTTCGTGGGACTTGCCAACTACGCCGGCCTGCTCGCCGAGCAGCGCTTCTGGAGCGACCTGCTGACCACGGTCATCATCGTCGGATGCAGCGTGGCGCTGCAACTCGCCATCGGGCTGGCGCTCGCGCTGGCGCTCTATGCGCTGAATGCCTGGGTGCGGACGATTTCGCTGCTGAATTTCCTGCCGCATGTGGTCACACCGGTGGTGGCGGCGATCTTCCTCAAATGGATGTTCATGGGCCGATGGGGGCTGCTCGATTCCATCCTGATCTCCTTCGACGTCTTCCCGCCCGACTGGCTCGGCGACCCGCTGTGGGCGAAGGCGAGCCTGATCCTGGCCGATACCTGGCGCTTCATGCCGTTCCTGATGCTGGTCCTCTACGCCGGATTGCAGAGCTTCGACACGGCGCTTATCGAGGCGGCAGCGATCGACGGGGCCAATGCCTGGCAGCGCCTGCGCTACGTCATCCTGCCGATGATGAAGCCGCTGATCGTGTTCGTCGTCGCTATCCGCGTGATGGATGCGTTCCGGTTCTTCGATCTGGTCTATGTTCTGACCAACGGCGGTCCCGGCACGGCGACGGAGACGATCACGCTCTATACCTACCAGCTTGCCTTCCGTATGCTGGAGGTGGGACGCGCCTCCGCGCTCGGCGTGCTGACGCTGCTGCTGATCGCCGGGCTGATCGTCGGCATGGTGCTGTTCCTGCAACGCAGCGGACGGGAGGTGGTATGATGGTGCGGCGGAGTCGGCAGACGACGCTGCTGCTCTGCCTCGGGCTGTTCACGCTGGTCAATCTGGTGCCGGTGTTGTGGGGATTGCTGATTTCGCTCAAGCAGCCTGCGGATGCCTTTGCCATTCCACCGAAGCTGATTTTCACGCCGACGCTTGCCTTCCATCGTGAGGTGTGGATGGAGCGGGGCTTTGCCGGCTATCTGCTGAACAGTCTCGTGGTGGCCGGGGCGACCGTGCTGATTTCGGTGCCGATCGGCACGCTGGCGGCCTATGGGCTGGCACGCATGCACCCGAGCGTGTCGCGGCCGTTGCTGTTCGCGCTGCTGGCGGTGCGGATGCTGCCGCAGATCCTGCTTGCCATTCCGTTCTTCGTGCTGGCGCGCTGGCTCGGGCTGATCGACACCTACCCGGCGCTGGTGCTCGCCCTGGTCGCGGTCAATCAGCCATTCACCATCTGGCTGATGCGAAGCTTCCTTGCGGATGTGCCGGTCGAACTGGATGAGGCGGCGATGATCGACGGCTGCACCCGCTGGCAGGCGTTCCGGCTGGTGGTGCTGCCGACGGTGCGTCCCGGCCTTGCCGTCACCGCGCTGTTCAGCATGCTGCTCGCGTATAACGAGTTCCTGTTTGCCCTGATCCTGACCGGCAGCCACACCAAAACGCTGCCGGTGGCGATCGCCGAGTATGGCGGCGAGGACATCAATTACTGGTCGCTCTCCGCCGCCGGCGCGATCGGCATCATGCTGCCGCCGGTGGTATTCATCATCTTCGTCCAGCGCCACCTGATCCGCGGCCTCGGCTTCGGGGCCGTCAAGGGGTAGCGCGCCGCCGGTTGCCCCGCCGCGCCGACCCGCCGGCACCGGCCGCGCGCGGGGTGGGCAGGCTTACTGCGGCGGCAAGATGGGGGAACGCGTCGCGCCCGTTGGGCAGCGCCATCGCATGCACGAAATGTTCCTGGAAGCGCGGCTCCAGCGCCGTCTCGATCTTTTCGATGCGGCGCACCAGCGCCTCCACCTCGGCGCGGTGCTCACGGCGGGCGAGGGCCATGCGGGCGCCGGTGCCGGCGGCGTTGCCGACGGCACTGACGCGGTCAAGCCGGCAATCGGGAATAAGCCCCAGTACCATCGCGTATTTGGGGTCGATATAGCTGCCGAACGCGCCGGCCAGCTTGATGCGATCAACATGATCGACGCCGAGCCGGTCCATCAGCAGGCGCGCACCGGCATAGAGCGCGCCTTTGGCCAACTGCACGGCCCGGATGTCGGTCTGCGTCACGGTGACGGCGATGCTGCCCTCCCACAGACGGTACGAGGCGACGCGGCCGTCGAAGCCGATGCGCGGGCTGCGCGAAGCGAGATCCGGATCGATCAGCCCGTCGGCGCCGACGATGCCGGCGAGGAACAGCTCCGCTACCGCCTCGATGATGCCGGAGCCGCAGATGCCGGTGACGCCGACCGTCCCGATGCCCTCGTCGAAGCCGTCTTCGTCCGACCAGGCATCGATGCCGATCACCTTGATCCGCGGTTCCAGCGTCGCCGGGTCGATGCGCACCCGCTCGATCGCGCCGGGGGCGGCGCGCTGGCCGGCGGTGATCTGGGCGCCCTCGAATGCCGGGCCGGTCGGTGAACTTGCTGCCAGCACGCGGTCGCGATTGCCGAGCAGAAGCTCGGCGTTGGTGCCGACATCGACGACCAGCGTGATGTCGTCGTGGTGCTGTGGACCCTCGGCAAGCGCCACCGCCGCGGCATCGGCGCCGACATGGCCGGCGATGCAGGGCAGCACATAGACGCGCCCGCCGGGATGGATGGAAAGGCCGAGATCGCGCGCCGGCAGGCGCACGGGACCGGAGACGGCGAGTGCGAACGGCGCCTGTCCAAGCTGCTGCGGGTCGATGCCGAGAAACAGATGATGCATCACCGGATTGCCGACGAACACCGCTTCCAGCACATCCTCCGCTGCCACATCCGCCTGCGCGCAGAGCCGCGCGATCAGTGTGCCGATGGCGCCGCGCACGGCGTCGGTCAGTGCGGTGCGGTCGGCCGGGTTCATCATCAGATAGGAAATCCGGCTCATCAGGTCTTCGCCGAACCGGATCTGCGGATTGGTGGTGCCGGCAGAGGCGACGGCACGGCCGGTCGAGAGATCGACCAGATGGCCGGCGATGGTGGTCGAGCCGATGTCGAAGGCGACGCCGAACGCCGCCGACCGAACGCCGGGCCACAGCGCGATCAGCTGCGGACGGGCGATGTCCTGATGCACGGCCGCCGTCACCGTCCATTCGCCTGCGCGCAGCGTTTCCTGCACCGTCGCCAGCAGCGGCGGGTCGATCCACACGCCGCGCCATTCGCCGCCCGCCTCGATCGCCGCGATCAGACGGTCGGCGTCGCCGAGCGGATGTTCCATGTCGGGCGGGCTGACGCTGACGGTGACGAGCCGGGTTGCCGGGTCGGCAGCGATCGCGCGGGTTTCGGCGCGTTTGCGCACGATCTGGCGATTGACCGCGAATTCCGCCGGCACGTCGATGACGAGGTCGCCCAGGATGCGCGCGGCACAGGACAGCCGCCGCGCCGGCGCCAGGATGCCGCGGCGGCGGTACGGTGCCTCGGTGTCCCCGGCCGGCCCGAGATGGTCGGCGCGGCTGGTGATCGCGTGCTTGGCGAAATGGCCCTCGGCCACTTCGACCTGACAGCGCCCGCACAGGCCGCGGCCGCCGCACACCGATTCGACATACACCCCGAGCGTCCGTGCCGCATCGAGCAGCGGCGTGCCGAGTGCGAATCGTCCGCGCCGTCCGCTCGGCATGAACAGCACCAGCGCATCGCCCGCCCCGGCAGGCGGGGCTGAGGAGGCGGCATCGTGCCGCGGTAAGCGGTCCATTCAGGCGTCCTTCGCCGGTTCATGCCCGCCGGCCCGCACCAGCGCGGCGAGGCGGGCCGCATCATAGGCGCGGTCGAGCGCGGTCACTGCCGCCGCCGCTTCCGCCGGAAGGTCGTCGCCGCAGGGCTCGGCCGCGCTGCGCCGCCATTCCGCCAGATAGGCGTCGCTGTCGCGCGCGCCGGCGCGCATGGCGGCGCGGTCCACCGCCTGGATGAAGCGTTCCGGCAATTCCCGCTTTTCCGCCCGCCGACCCTCGCGGATGATCACCTGGGCGGGGATGTCACGCCAATAGACGATGATGCGCTGCGCCATGCGGGGCTGCCGGTCCTTCCGGGGTAGACAAACATATAGACATGCCTTTATATGATTTTGCGCCGCTGCACCACCACCACCACCACCACCACCACCACCACTGGCACGGGACGCGGGCGTCGGGGGTTTTCGATGACCGATTCCTTCCTCAGGGAACGCGCCAACGGGCGGGGCTGGCTGCTGGCGGACGGGGCCACCGGCACCAATCTGTTCGACATGGGACTCGCCTCGGGCGACGCGCCGGAACTGTGGAATGCCGATCACCCCGATCGGGTGCGCCGGCTGCATCACGGCTTCGTGGCCGCGGGGTCCGACATCATCCTGACCAACAGCTTCGGCGGCAACGGCCGGCGGCTGATGCTGCACAGGGCGGAGAGCCGCGTGCACGACCTGAACCGGCTAGCGGCACAGCATGCCCGTGCCGTCGCCGATGACGCGGAACGGCCGGTGATCGTCGCCGGGTCCGTCGGTCCCACCGGCGACCTGTTCGCCCCGCTCGGTGCGCTGACCGAGGAAGCGGCGGTCGAGGTGTTCGCCGAACAGATCGAGGGTTTGCAGGCCGGCGGCGCCGACCTGATCTGGATCGAGACGATGTCGGCGGTCGAGGAGATGCGCGCGGCGGCGACCGCGGCAGGGCGTGTCGGGATGCCCTATGTCCTCACCGCCTCCTTCGATACCGCCGGCAACACGATGATGGGGGTGACACCGGCGGCGATGGCCGGCACGGTCGGCAGGTTCGCCCCGCAGCCGCATGGCATCGGCTGCAACTGCGGCGTCGGTGCCGCCGATCTGCTGTGCTCGGTACTGGCGATGACCGAGGCGGCACCGGACGCGACGGTGATCGCCAAGGGCAATTGCGGCATCCCGCAGGTCGGGGCCGGCGGCGTCACGTATTCCGGTACGCCGGAAATCATGGCCGACTATGCCCGCCTGGCGCTCGATGCCGGGGCGACGGTGATCGGCGGCTGTTGCGGCACGCGCCCCGAACACATCGCTGCCATGCGCCGCGCGCTGGCAGGCCACCGCCGTGGCGAGCGGCCGGGAACCGCGGAAATCGTCGCCCGCATCGGCGCCCTTGCGTCGCCGCCGGCACAGGCGGGTGCGGCGCGGCGTGCCGGCGGAGGACGCAGGCGGGGATGACCCCGCCGCGGGTCCTGGTGCTCGCCTGCGGGGCGCTGGCCCGTGAAATCCTCGCACTGCTGCCGCCGGAACGGTTCCCCGCGATCACCCTGCAATGCCTGCCGGCGACCCTGCACAACCGGCCGGAGCGGATCGGGGCCGCCCTGCGCACGGCGCTCGCCGCGCTGGCCGGGCAGTACGACCGCATTCTGATCGGCTACGGCGATTGCGGCAGCGGCGGGGAGGTGGATCGGGTGGCGGCGGCGTTCGGCGCCACCCGCCTGCCAGGTCCCCACTGCTATGCTTTCTTCAGCGGCGTTGCCGAGTTTGCGTCGCGGGCGGAGGACGATTTGCAGAGTTTCTTCCTCACCGACTTCCTTGCCCGGCATTTCGAGACCCTGGTGTGGCAGGGGCTGGGCCTCGATCGCCACCCAGACCTGCGCGATCTCTATTTCGGCAATTACGTCCGCGTGGTTTATTTGGCGCAGACCGAAGACGCTGCTCTGACGACGGCGGCGGCGGCTGCGGCGGCGCGGCTCGGGCTCGGGTTCGAACGGCGGTTCGTCGGCTACGGCGACCTCGCCAGCGGGCTTGCACGGATCGTCGCCGCCTGATCCCTGCGTGCCGCACCATGACCGGGAGGAGACCGAGATGTCCGAAAGAATGACGCCGACCTATGCCCGCAACATGCGGATCCTCGGCCACACCGATCAGGGAGGGGGTCGTGCCGATGGCGTGCAGATCATGGTTCACGAGGGATTCGCCTATATCGGCCATATCTTCTCGAAGGGATTTTCGGTCGTCGATGTGCGCGACCCGCGAAACCCGCGGCCGGTCAGCCATATCCCGGCACCCGCCAACACCTGGACGCTCCATTTGCAGCAGCACGGTACCCTGCTCCTGGTTGTCCATGCCCGGGACATGTTCGCCCAGGCCGAACTGGCGGACGAGAAGAATTACTACAAGGGCAAAGGCAGCTTCCATGCCGCCACGCCCGCCGCGCGTGACTGGTCGGCGGGCATGGCGGTCTATGACGTGAGTCGGCCGGAGACGCCGCGGCAGATCGGCTTCATGCCCGTCGCGGGCGGCGGACTGCACCGGCTGTGGTATGACGGCGGTCGCTGGGCCTATGCCTCGGCCCTGCTCGACGGTTTCTCCGACTATATCCTCGTCACCATCGACATGGCCGATCCGACGCGGCCGGTGATGGTGGGCAAGTTCTGGCTGCCGGGCATGAACCTTGCCGCCGGGGAGACGCCGAACTGGCCGAGCGAATTCGGCCGCTATGGTCTGCACCATGCCATCATCGACGGCGACACCGCCTATTGCAGTTGGCGCGATGCCTGTCTTGCCGTCGTCGATGTCGCCGACCGCGCGGCGCCGAAGCTGATCACGCACCGCATGTGGGCGCCGCCGTTCGGCGGCGGCACGCACAACGCGCTGCCGCTGCCGGGGCGGCAACTGCTCATCGTCGTTGATGAAGCGGTACTCGACAACAAGGAGGACGGCGAGAAGCCGATCTGGGTGTTCGATAACCGCGACAGGTCGAACCCGATCAGCATCGCCACCTTCCCCGAACCCGCGGACCGCGACTACGTCGCCGTCGGTGGCCATTTCGGGCCGCACAACATCTACGAGAACCGGCCGAACGGCCTGCGCAGCGAGACGCTGATCTTCGCCACCTGGCAGAATGCGGGGTTGCGCGTTTTCGACATCAGCAATAAGTTCCGCCCGGAGGAAGTCGCCGCCTGCGTGCCGCCGGCACCGGCAAAGCTGGTCGATCCGCGGCCCAACCGGCCGGTGGTGCTGCATTCCGCCGATGTTTTCGTCGATCGCAACGGACTGTGCTACTGCACCGACTTCAGCGCCGGCCTCTACGTGATCGAATATCTCGGCTGAAGCCGGCACCTCACGGTTGGCGGAACGGGCATCCGGGTGCGGCGCCGGGCGGTTCGGCATGGATTTGCAGACGCACCCTGATCACCCCTTCCTGCTGCATGCCGAGCAGGCGCGCGGCGCGTGGCGACAGGTCGATGATGCGTCCGGGGACGAACGGACCGCGGTCGTTGATCCGGACGAGTACCGATCGCCGGTCCGCGAGACTGGTCACCAGCACCTCGGTCCCGAACGGCAGGAAGCGATGCGCCGCGGTCAGCACATCGGGCCTATAGCGTTCGCCGTCGGCCGTGAGCAGATGGCCCTTCTCGCCATGATACCAGGAGGCGAGGCCGGTTTGCGAGCATCCACCCGCGGACCAGCGCGCCGCCCCGCCGGCGGCCGAACAGCCGGCGAGCAGCAGCATGAGCAGCAAAGCCCCGAGCCTGCCCGAACGCATGCAGGACGATAACCGGTCCGGAACGGATTTGCCAAGTGACGATGCACTGCACCGGCAAACCGGCCCTGCGCCCGGCTGGCGCCGAGGGCCGGACGCCGCGCTATCCCGCCGCGAGTTCGCGCGTCGCGCGGATCGGCAGTTTCAGAACCTTGCAGAGTGCCGCGAGGTTTTCATCGCGCGGCCGGACGCGATCCGATTCCCAGAAATAGACCGCGGAGGTGCTGACACCAACCCGGTCCGCAACCTCCGAGACCGAAAGGCCGCGCTTGAGGCGCGTGGTGCGGAGCAGATCGGCGAATGGCGGTTTGCGGGGCAACGAATGGTTCTCCTGCTGTCAAGCGATTCCTTTTTTAGTTTGGTGAGGATACCGCTTCGACGCAAGTCCTTCCGGCAAATCTGCGGAAGTTTCCTCCGCCTGTCGGGCGGAGGATCGGTGGCCTCATGCGGGTCGGATGCGCGGGCGACACTTTGCCAGGATGGCACGCACGACTGATGAAGGCGCGATTGCCGTCGGAGCCATTTGCAAGCGCGCTTTCCATCGCACGTGCCGCGGGCGGGGAGTCAAATTTCCGGCAGATGGCGCTTGCGCACCGGGAACCATTCGCACTGACGGAACCTCCTATCAGTGCCGGAGCTTTGGGAGATGTTCGGAGAATGAGAAAATATCTGTCAGCGATCGTCAGCACGTGCTAGACTGACAACGAAACGCCGCGCATGACTACTTGCGGGAGAGCAACAGTGTTCAGGAAGCCTCACCGGGATGATCTTCTGGTTCTCGGCGCCGACGAAGGGATTGCCGAATTTCCCAGCGCCGACGTGCTGTTCGCGATGGAATGGTCGGCGGTCGCGCCCGGCATCGGCGGCTGGACGGTGGCGGTGGATAACGAACAGCATTGCCGGCTGATCTCGGTCGTGCCGCCCGGCGCCGAACTGCCGACCTTCTTCGCCTATTGGAAGGGCAACGAGGTGGTGGTCGTCTGGCGCCGCCCATACGGCGAGCCCGAGACGATGGAAGTCGGCCGCTTCGCCAATCTGCGCGCCGCCGTGCTGTCGCTGTGCCCGCTGCACGGGGATGTGGTGCAGAGCATCAATGAGACCATGGAGACGCTCTACCCCCGTTCATTGCGCCGGCGCTAGACGGTCGCCGGCGCGCGCCGCCCCGTCCCTTTTGCGGTGCCCTCCGCATTGCGGCGCCGCGTGGCGCGGTGGCACACTTCATCGCCCATCATTCAGGCGGCAGCCAAACCTGTCCCACGCAGCATTGACGGCGAGCGGTAGAACGTTCAATGAGCAATGACGATGGGGAGGCGCGGGTCGCATGGGTCCGCCGGGAGGCGCCATGAGCAACGGGCTGCCTTCGATACGTTCGGTTGCTGAACGGGCCGGCGTATCTACGGCAACGGTTTCCAACGTTCTGAACGCGCGCCGGAGCGTCGCGCCGGAACTGGCCGCGCGCGTGCGCGCTGCGGTGGCGGAACTCGGTTACATCGCCGATCTCGGCGCCGCCCGCCTGCGCTCCCGCCGTTCGCGCATCGCCGGGCTGGTGGTGCCCGACATCGCCAATCCGTTCTTCGGCACGCTCGCTGCGGTGGTGGAGGATGCGGCGCGGCGGGACGGTTACGATCTTCTCATTGTCTCCAGCGAAGACGATCCGGCGGAGGAAGCGACACGCCTGCGCACCCTGCTGACATGGCGGCCGGCCGGGATCATCGTGGTTGCGGCGGGCGAGTCGCTGCCGCTGCGGCCGCAGGCGGAAGCGGCCGGCGTGGCGCTGGTCGCGGCCGACCGCATTCCCGCCGGCCCGCCGCTCGATGTCGTTGCCGTGGACAACCGCACCGCGTCGGCCGCGGTGCTGCGGCATCTGCTGAAAGGCGGCCGGCGGCATATCCTTGTCGTCGCGGCGCGGCGTGCCATCAGCAACGTCGCCGAGCGCCTGGCGGCGGCGCAGGCGGAGGCCGACGCCGCCGGCGCGTTGCTGGAAGTGGTCGAGGCCGGCTTTACCCTTGCCGACAGCCGTGCCTGCCTCGCCCACCGTCTCGCGGCCGGGCCGAGGCCGGATGCGCTGTTCACGCTCAATAACGTTGCCACGCTGGCGGCACTCCGGACGCTGAGCGAAGCAGGGCTGCACGTGCCGGAGGAGGTGGCACTGGTCGGCTTCGATGACCCCGACTGGGCATGCGTCGCCGCCCCGCCGGTCAGCGCGGTGAGCCAGCCGGTTGCGGCCCTCGGACGCGCCGCGTGGGCACAGCTTGCCGCGCGGATCGGCGGCGACACGGCGCCACCGCGCGAACTGCGCCTCGCCTGCACGCTGGAGATCCGCGGCTCCAGTGCGCCGCGCGTGCCTGCCGGCGCGTCCCGCGGCGGGGGAGCGGCGATGGCGGCTACGCTGCGGCCCATTTTGTCCTGACGGACATGGAGGAAAGCCGGCATGGCCCGCATCGGCATGCATTTCAGCCTGTGGTCGGCCACCTGGACCGAAGCGAGCGCGGAGGCGGCGGTGCCGGAGGCAGCCCGCTATGGGTTGCAGGTGATCGAAATCCCCCTGCTGGCGCCGGAGCGGATCGCGGTTGCCCATGCACGCGATCTGCTCGCTGCGCACGGGATCGCGCCGTCCGCCTCGCTCTGTCTGCCGCCCGACCGGCTGGCGACGCAGGATCCGGCGGCGGCGCGCGACGTGCTGCTCGCGGCGATCGAGGTGGCGCATGCGCTCGGCTGCACCTTCCTCGGCGGCGTCACCTATTCCGCGCTCGGCCACCGGAGCGGGGCGCCGCCGACGGCGAAGGAATACGACGCGATCGTCGCGGCCCTGCAACCGGCGGCGCGGGCCGCGCGGGCGCGCGGCATGCTGCTCGGCCTGGAACCCTGCAACCGCTATGAGACGCATCTGCTGAACACGGCGTCCCAGACGCTCGCCTTGCTGGATCGCATCGGCGAGGCCAACGCCTGCGTGCATCTCGACACCTATCACATGAACATCGAGGAGAAGGGGATCGGTGCCGCGTTCCGGCTGGCCGGCGCCCGCGCGCCCTATATCCATCTTTCGGAATCCGACCGCGGCGTGCCCGGCAGCGGCACGATCGACTGGGAGGATGCCTTTGCCGCCCTCGCCGAGATCGGCTTTTCCGGCGACCTGGTGGTGGAAAGCTTCGTCACCCTGCCGCCGGAGATCGCCGCCGCGCTGTGCGTCTGGCGGCCGGTGGCGGAGGACCGCTATGCGGTGCTGGACCAGGGCCTCGCCCATCTGCGCCGACTGGCGCTGAAACACCGGCTGATCGGATGACATGAGCTGCTTTCTCGGCCTCGATCTGGGCACTTCGGCGGTCAAGGCGCTGATCGTCGACGAGACGGAGCGTGTGCAGGCCGAGGCCGAGGAGAAACTGCCAACCGAGCATCCGGCACCGCTCGCCTCCGAACAGGATCCGAACGCCTGGTGGCGTGCGGTGCAGGCGGCGCTGACGCGGCTGCACCGGGAGGCGCCGGCGGCGATGGCGGCGGTGGATGCGATCGGGCTGGCCGGCCAGATGCATGCCGCCGTGCTGCTCGACGCGGCGGACCGGCCGGTGCGGCCGGCGATGCTGTGGAACGACGGCCGCGCCCATGCCGAGGCCGCGGCGTTGCAGCGCCTCGGCGACGATCTGGCGGCGGAACTGGGGGTGCGGGCGCTGGCCGGGTTCACCGGGCCGAAACTGATGTGGCTCGCGCGGCACGAGCCGGCGGCACTTGGCCGGGCGTGCGCGCTGCTGCTGCCGAAGGATCTGATCCGTCTGCACCTGACCGGTGAGCGTGCCACCGATCCCTCCGATGCCGCCGGTACCTGGCTGCTCGACGAGGCGAAGCGGAGCTGGAGCGCGCGGGCGATCGCCGCGGTGGGTCTCGATCCTGCCCTGCTGCCGCCGATCGTGGAAGGCTCGGCGCCGTGCGGAACGGTGCGACCGGAGATCGCGGCGCGCTTCGGCCTGCGTCCCGGTGTCGTGGTGGCGGCGGGCGGTGGCGATACCATGGTGGGGGGTGTCGGCATCGGTGCGGTGGAGGAAGGGGGCGCGTTCGTCGGCCTGTCCACCTCCGCGCAACTGTTCGTCGCCGCTGCCGCGCACCGGCCGGCGCCGGCGCAACTCGTGCATGCTTTCTGCCACGCGGTGCCGGGGCGCTGGTGCCAGATGGCGGCGATGCTGAACGGGGCCGGCGTGCTGGCGGCGTTTGCCCGTGTGCTCGGCGACGCCGACATCGCGGCGCTGCTTGCCGAGGCGGAGGCGCGGTTCGCCGGGCCGGGAAGGCTGCTGGTGCTGCCCTATCTGTCGGGCGAGCGGACGCCGCACGATGATCCGCACGCGCGCGGCGTGGTGTTCGGCCTCACCGCCGATACCACGCGGGCCGATCTCGTGCAGGCCGCGCTGGAGGGGGTTGCCTTCAGCTTCGCCGATGCCCGTGATGCGCTGGCCGCGGGCGGCACGCGCATTGCTGCCGCCGGCATCGTCGGCGGCGGCGCGCGCAGCGCGTTCTGGGCGCGGCTGATCGCGAGCGTGCTCGGCATGCCGCTCAACATCTATGCCGGCGGTGCGCGCGGCCCGGCCTTCGGTGCGGCGCGGCTGGCGCGCCTCGCGCGCGGGCGGGACGATCCGGCTGCCGTGCTGGTGACGCCGCCGGTGCAGCGGGTGATCGTGCCGGATCCGGCACTCGCCGATGCCTACGCCCCGCGCATCGCCGCCTTCCGCCGACTCTATCGCGCGCTGCGGCCGGAATTCGCGACATGAGCGCGATCGCCGTGCTCGACATCGGCAAGACCAACGTCAAGCTCTCGATCGCCGATGCGGCGGGGAAGGTGCGGGAGACGCTGAGCACCCCGAACGCGGCCCTGGAGCCGCCGCCCTATCGCCATCACGACCTCGCCGCGCTGGAAGCGTGGCTGCTCGACGGATTGTCGGCGCTCAGCCGCCGCCATGCCGTGGCGGCAATCGTACCGGTCGGCCACGGCTCTGCCGGCGTGCTGGTGGACGCGGCCGGGCCGGTGCTGCCGATGGTCGATTACGAGGCCGACGCACCCGCGGAGATCACGGCGCTGTACCGCACGCTCGCGGGAGATTTTCGCGCCCGCGGCAGTGCCATTATGCTCGGCGCCTCGCATCTCGCGCGACAGATGCTGTGGCAGGAACGGGCGTGGCCGGAGGCATTCGCGCGGGCGCAGCATCTGCTCGGCCTGCCGCAATACTGGGCATGGCGCCTGAGTGGCGTCGCGGCGTCGGAAGTGACCGTGCTCGGGGCGCAATCGCATCTCTGGGCGGTGCGCGACGGCAGCTTCGCCCCGATCGTCACGGCGCGCGGCTGGCAGCGTCTGCTGCCGCCGCTGATGCCGGCGTGGGCCGCGCTCGGCACGCTGCGGCCGGACATTGCCGCGCGCACCGGGCTTGCGCCGCAGACCAGGGTGCTGTGCGGCGGTCATGACAGCAGCCTCAATTTCTACCGCTATCAGGCGGCCGGCCTGAGCGGTCTCACGGTCGTCTCCACCGGCACCTGGATTGTGGCGCTGAGCGATGCCGCCGATCCGGAGGCGCTTGATGAGGCGCGCGGCATGACCTGCAACGCCGACCCTGCGGGCCGCCCGCTTGCCGGCGTGCTTGGCATGGGCGGGCGTGAATTCGCCCTTATTGCCGGCGCGCAGCCCGCGGGGGCGCAGGGCGATCCGGCGGTGGTGGCGCGGCTGGTGGCCCGCGGCACGCTGGCGCTGCCGTTCTTCAGCGAAGACGACGCGCTGCTGCCGGGGCGGGCGCGGCAGGGCTGCGTGCGCGGGCCGCCACCGCAGGATGCGGCGGAGCGGCGGGCGCTTGCCCTGCTGGCGACGGCGCTGCTCACCGATCTGATGCTGGACGCACTCGGCAACACCGGCCGCGTGGTGCTGGACGGCAGTTTTATTGCCGATCCGCTGTTTGCCGCCCTGGTCGCGGGGTTCCGGCCGGCGCGCGAAGTGCGTTTCAATGCGGAGATCGACGGGGTGGCGGCCGGCGCGGCGCTGCTTGCCGGGCACGCGACGCGCGACCGTCCGGCGCCGCTTTCGCTCGGCGTGCCGGCGCGGCTGGACATGCCGGCGCTGGCCACCTATCGCGCCGCCTGGCGCGCCCACGCCGCCCCTGGAACGGAGCAAGCCCGATGACCCAGCCCGATGAACGCGCACTGCGGCGCGAAATGGTGGAGACCTGCCGGCGCATGAACGCCTCCGGCATCAATCAGGGCACCGCGGGCAATCTTTCCGTGCGCTGCGGCAAGGAATTCCTGATCACCCCGTCGTCGCTGCCGTATGATGAGATGAAGCCGTCCGATATCATGAAGATGGGATATGATGGCACGTTCGAGGGCAAGCACCGTCCGTCCTCGGAATGGCGCTTCCACCGCGATATTCTGCGTGAGCGGCAGGATATCAGCGCGGTGCTGCACTGTCATTCGGTCTATGCCACGACGCTTGCCGTCCATCACCGCAGCATGCCGGCGTTCCACTACATGATCGCGGTCGCCGGCGGGACCACCATCCGCTGTTCCCGCTATGCGACGTTCGGCACGCAGGCGCTTTCGGATGCGGCGCTGGAGGCGTTGCAGGACCGGCGCGCCTGCCTGCTCGGCCAGCACGGACAGATTGCGCTCGGCACCACCATGGCCGGCGCGCTGTGGCTCGCGGTCGAGGTGGAAACGCTGGCGCGCATGTATGTCCAGGCCCTGCCGCTCGGCGAGCCGCCGGTGCTGGACGACGCCGAGATGGGCCGGGTGAGCGCGCAGATGCAGCGCATGAGCTACGGCCAGATGCCGGATGCCGACGGAACCAACGACATGGCCAGGCCGAAGGCGGCGATGGCGCGCGCAAAGCCGGGCAAACCCGCCCGTTGACAGACCGGCCGGACCCGGCGGATCATACGTATGCAAATGATCCGGGAGCGGGTTCATGGGCCTCTATCTGCGTCCGACCTCGCTTGACGCGGCCCTTGCCCATCTGGCGGCTGGGCCGCGCACGATTCTGGCCGGAGGGACCGACCATTTTCCCGCGCGCGTGGTCGGCACGCCGGAGGAGGATATCCTCGACATCACCGCACTGCCCGATCTGCGTGCCATTCAGGTTGAAGGCGGTCACGTCATCCTGCCCTGCCTCGCCACCTGGAGCGATCTGCTCGCGGCGCCGCTGCCCGCGGCCTTTGACGGGCTGAAACAGGCGGCGCGGCAGGTGGGCGGCGCGCAGGTGCAGAACGCCGCGACCGTGCTCGGCAATGTCTGCAACGCGAGTCCGGCGGCCGACGGCATTCCCTGCCTGCTGGCGCTCGATGCCGAGGTGGATCTCGTCTCCGTCGCCGGGTGGCGGACGCTGAAGCTCACCGATTTCGTCCGCGGCCCGCGCCGGACGGCGCGGCGGGCGGAGGAACTGGCCGTCGCACTGCGCATCCCGATGCCCGATGCGACGACGCGCAGCACGTTCCTCAAGCTCGGTGCCCGTCGCTATCTGGTCATTTCCATCGTCATGGTTGCCGCGGTCGCCTCGTTCGATGCGGCGGGGCGGATCGGGCGGGCGGGCATCGCGGTCGGTGCCTGCTCGCCGGTCGCGCAACGACTCCCGGCGCTGGAGGCGGCGCTGGCCGGCGCGCGGCCCGACCCGGAACTGGTGCGGCCGGAGCATCTGGCGATGCTTGCGCCGATCGACGACGTGCGCGCGACCGCGGCCTATCGCCATGCAGCGGCGCTGGAGCTGGTGCGGCGGTCGGTCGCCTTGCTGGCGGCGCCGGAGGCGCTGGCGGCATGAGGGCACCGGCGGAACCGATCGCCTTCGTCCTGAACGGCAGGCCGGTGCGGGTGCTTGCCGATCCGGCCCGGCGGCTGGCCGACGTGCTGCGCGACGAGCTTGGACTGACCGGAACCAAGATCGGCTGCAATGCCGGCGATTGCGGTGCCTGCACGGTGCTGCTGGACGGTGCGCAGGTGTGCGCCTGCCTGGTGCCGCTCGGCCGTGTCACCGGACGGGCGGTGACGACAGTGGAGGGGCTGGGGGAAGGGGAAAGCCTCGGCCGGTTGCAGGCGGCGTTCCTGCGGCACGGGGCGGCGCAGTGCGGCATCTGCACCCCCGGCATGCTGATGGCGGCGGCCGAACTGCTGGCGCGCCATGCCACGCCGACCGAGGCGGAGGTGCTGGATGCGCTCGGCGGCGTGCTGTGCCGCTGCACCGGCTATCGCAAGATCATCGACGCGGTGCTGGACGTGGCGGGCGCCGATGTCCCCGACACCGCGCCGGGGCCGGCGGTGGGCGCGCGGATGGCGCGGGTCGATGGGGTGGCGAAGCTGACTGGCCGGGAGAAATTCGGCGCCGACGCGCTGCCGGACGAGACGTTCCTGACGCTGCGCGCGGTGCGCAGCCCGCATGCCCATGCGCGCTTCACGATCGGCGATTTGGCCCCGCTGCATGCGGCGCATCCGGGACTTCTGCGGGTGCTGACCGCCGCCGACATTCCCGGCCGCAACCTGTACGGCATCTATCCGACCGGCAAGGACCAGCCGGTGCTGGCCGACGGCTATGTCCGCCATCGCGGAGAGGCGGTGTGCGCGCTGGTCGGCGATGCCGATACCCTGGCCGGCATCGACGATGCGGCGCTGCCGATCGTGTGGCAGGTGCTGCCGCCGGTGACGCTGGAGGGGGCCGCATCCGGCCCGGACCTGCACGCCCATGCCCCCGGCAACGTGCTGTGCCGCGGCAGGGTCGCGCGCGGCGATGTGGCGGGCGGCCTCGACGCCGGCGCCGCGCGGGCCGCGATCACGGTGCGCACCCGCTTCGTCGAGCATGCCTATATCGAGCCGGAAGCCGGCTATGCCCGCCGTGTCGGCGACCGTATCGAGGTGGTCGCATGTACGCAGACGCCGTACATGGATCGCGACGAGTTGGCGCCGATCCTCGGCATCGCGCCGGCGCAGGTTCGCGTGATCCCGACCGCGGTCGGCGGCGGTTTCGGCGGCAAGCTAGACCTGTCGGTGCAGCCGCTGATCTCCGTCGCCGCATGGCTGCTCGGCCGGCCGGTGCGGATGGTCTATACGCGGCCGGAGAGCCTCGCCGCGACCACCAAGCGCCATCCGGCCCGCATTCATGCGGAAGCCGCCGCCGATGGTAACGGGCGGCTGATCGCGTTCCGCTGCCACGGTGATTTCGACACCGGCGCCTATGCAAGCTGGGGACCGACGGTTGCCAACCGTGTGCCGGTGCATGCGACGGGGCCGTATGCGGTGCCAACCGTGCTGTGCACCAGCGCGGCGATCCACACCACCAACCCCCCCTCCGGCGCCTTCCGCGGCTTCGGCGTGCCGCAGGCGGCGATCGCGGGGGAGGCGCTGATGGACATGCTGGCGCGGCAACTCGGCCTCGATCCGTGGGAGATGCGGCGGCGCAATGCCCTTGGCGTCGGCGACAGCACGGCGACCGGGCAGGTGCTCGGTGCCGGTGCCGCGCTGCCCGAGTGCCTGGATGCGATCGGCCCGCGCTGGCAGGCGCTGCGGGACGCGGCCGCTGCCTTCAATCGCGGCGGCGGCGGCGCGCTGCGGCACGGTGCCGGAATCGCCTGCATGTGGTATGGCATCGGCAATACCAGCCTGCCCAACCCGTCCGAGATGGTGATGGGACTGCGTCGCGACGGGCGTGTCGTGCTGTTTTCCGGTGCCGTCGATATCGGCCAGGGATCGAACACGGTCATGGTGCAGATCGCCGCCGATGCGCTCGGCGTGCCGGCCGGGGAGGTCGAACTGGTGGCCGGTGACACCGACCGAACGCGCGATGCCGGCAAGACCAGTGCCTCCCGCCAGACCTTCGTCAGCGGCAACGCGGCGAAGCTGGCCGGCGAGGCGCTGCGTGCCGAAATCCTGCGCCGCTGCAATGCCGGCGCGGCGGCGCACATCCGGCTTGAGGACGGGCGCGTCGTCGTCACCGATGGGGGGCTGACGCGCACGCTCGACCCCGTAACGCTGACGGCGGATTCGGAAAACCTGGTGCTGCGCGGCGAGGGCAGGTTCGACCCGCCGACAACGGCGCTGGACGCGGACGGCCAGGGCATTCCCTACGCGAGCTATGCCTTCGCCGCGCAGGCGGCGCTGGTGGAGGTGGACGTGGCCCTCGGCACGGTGCGGGTGCTGCACATCGTCGCCGCCCATGATGTCGGCCGCGCCGTCAATCCGACTTTGGTCGAGGGCCAGATCCATGGCGGCATCGCACAGGGACTTGGTCTTGCGCTGATGGAGGAATTCGTGCCCGGACGCACCGAGAACCTGCACGACTACCTGATCCCGACCATCGGCGACATTCCGCCGATCGAGACGCTGCTGATCGAGCGGCCCGACCCGCTCGGCCCGTATGGCGCCAAGGGGGTGGGCGAACCGGCACTGATCGCGACCGCCCCCGCAATCCTGAACGCGATCGCGGACGCGACCGGCGTGCGGATGACCGACGTGCCCGCGACGCCAGCGCGCGTGCTGGCGGCGCTGAGCCGATGACAACCACGCACGCCGACCCCGCCGCGCCGGAGGAAGCGGCACTGAACGCGGCGCGGCTTGCGGAGCCCGGCATCGTCACCTGCGATGCCTGCCCGGTCCTGTGCCGCATCCGCCCCGGCAAGACCGGCGCCTGTGACCGTTACGGCAATGTCGAGGGCCGGCTGGCCCGCATGGACCCGCTGACGGTGCTGGCGCGGCGGCCCGAACTTGTGGCGTTTGCCGGCGCCGGCTGGTCGGGCAACCCGATCGCGGCGCAGGACGTGTTCGTCACCGCGATCGGTGCCGGCACCACCTATCCCGATTACAAGCCGGCGCCGTTCATCGTCGGCGCCGAGATCGACG
>JAJZNE010000082.1 GCA_021847995.1 Pseudomonadota bacterium
GGACGACAACGGGCCGGCGGCAAAGGCAAAGCTGCACACCGGCGACATCATTCTGAAATTCGACAACCAGGACGTGAAGGAGATGCGCGCCCTGCCACGCATCGTCGCCGAGACCGAGATCAACAAGCAGGTGCCGGTGGAAGTGTGGCGCGACGGCAAGAACCAGACGCTGAACGTCACCGTGGGCGAACTGCCGGACGACCAGCCGACGCAGCTTGCCAACGCCACGCCCGACAAGCCGGCACCGGCGAAGCCGCTGGAACTCTCCGGCCTCGGACTGCAACTCGGCCCGATCACCCCGGATGCGCGCGACAAATATCAGATCGCGCAGGACCAGAAGGGCGTCCTGATCACCGATGTCGGCCAGGGAACCGCGGCGGCCGAACGCGGCCTCAAGCCCGGCGACGTGATTGTCGAAGTGCAGCAGGAGGAAGTCGCCACCCCCGCCGAGGTGCAGGAGCGGGTGGAGAAGGTACGCAAGGCCGGCCGCGGCTCCGTGCTGTTCCTGGTGCAGGGCAGCGACGGGCTGCGCTGGGTGCCGCTGTCGCTCAAGGCCGACAGCGGCAAGCAGCCAGGCTGAGCGCGACGCCGCCTACAGCGTGAGGCGCAGCGGCAGGCGACGCAGCCGCTGCCCCACCGCGTCGGCAACGGCGTTGGCGATCGCCGCCGACGCCGGACCCTGCCCGCATTCGCCGGTGCCGAGAAAGGCCGCGCCGGGGCGGTCGATGACATGCACCTCGACCTGCTCCGGCACGGCGTCGAAGCGCGCGATCGGATAGCTGTTCCAGTCGCGGCTGATGATTCCCTCCGGCGTGAAGGCGACCTGCTCGAACAGGGTCCAGCTTGTCGCCTGCACGATCGCGCCCTCGATCTGGTTGCGCAGCCCGTCGGGGTTGACCGCCTGCCCGCTGTCCACCGCCGCGACCACGCGCCCGACGCGGATGCGCGCGGATGCGGCATCGACCCGAACCTGCGCCGCCACCGCGCAATAGGCCGCAAGATTCTTGTAGCGGGCAAAAGCGAAGCCGCGGCCCGAACCGGGTGCCGTCCGCGCCCAGCCGAACCGCTCCGCTGCCAACTTCACCACCGCCTGCGCGCGCGCATCGTCGAGATGGACGAGACGGAAGGCCACTGGGTCGGCACCGGCCGCCGCCGCCAGTTCGTCCATGAAGCTCTCGATCGCGAACACGTTGAGCTGCGCGCCCAGCGTGCGCAAGGCGGAGACACGCAGCGGCATCTGCGGCAGGAAATGATAGACGACACGGACAGCGGGAAAGGCGTAGAGCGGGATGCTGTTGCGGTCGCCGCCGCCCTCCGGCATCGGGATCGGCCGCGGCGGCGGCAGCGGGAACGGGCGCTCCAGGCTCTGCCCGGCCAGCAGCACGCCGGCCGGGCCGGGCCGCTGGGTGTGGGTATTGCTCCAGACCTCGTGCGTCCACTGCACGATGCGTCCGTCGGCATCCAGCGTCGCCCGCAGCGACGCCGCCATGGCCGGGCCGAACGGCTCCCAGGCCTGTTCCTGCTCGCGCATCCATTGCAGCCGTACCGGCCGCCCCGGCACCGCGCGCGCCAGCAGCGCGGCATCGGCCGCCACGTCATCGGCGCCATTCTGGCCATAACAGCCGGCGCCCTCCATGTGGATGCAGCGCACCCGCGCCACCGGCAGACGCAGCAGTTCCGCCAGCGCGCGGCGCAGCGGGAACACGCCCTGCGAATGCGTCCACACCGTCACGCCGCCCTCCGCCCCATCGACCAGCGCGACGGCGCAGGACGGGCCGATGGAGCCGTGGGCGATGAACGGGCGGCCATACTGCGCGGCGAAGGTGCGGCCGCCGGACAGGGCCGCGCCGCCGCGGTCCAGCACCACGATGTCCTCGGCCGGCGCACTGCGCAGAAAGCTGTCGAGCGCCGCCGGTGCCGGCAGCGTCCGCCCCGGCGCCCACCGCGCCGCTGCCTCCAGCGCGCGCATCGCCTGGATCGCCTGGAATTCCCCGGCAGCGAGGACGCCAAGGAAGCTGCCGTCCCGCACCACATGTATCACCCCGGGCAGGTCCATCACCGGCGCCGTCTGCACGTCGAGCAGCCTGCCGCCATAGGCAGCGGGACGGACGATACGGCCATGCAGCATGCCGGGAAGGCGCAGATCGTGGACATAGCTCGGCGCGCCGGTGAGCTTGCCGGGGATGTCCACGCGCGGCCAGGAGCGGCCGACGACCGTGTAGGCCGCCGGCGGCTTGAGCGGGACCGGCAGGCGCGCCGCCCGGTGCAGATCGATCGCGCCGGCCAGTTCGCCATACAAGGCGGCGCGCCCGTCCGGGCCGATCACGCGCCCGTCGCGCGTCCCGATCTCCGCCGCCGGCACCTGCCAGGAGGAGGAGGCCGCCGCGATCAGCAGTGCCCGCAGTTCGGCCGCGGCGGCGCGGATCGCGGTCGCGCTGTCCTGCATGGAATGGCTGCCGGAAGTGAACCCCTCGTCCGGCGTGCGGGCGGTGTCGGCCGTCACCAGCGTCAGCGCGGCTTGCGGCAGGTCCAGTTCCTCCGCCGCCACCTGCAGCAGCGCCGTCCTGATCCCCTGCCCCAGTTCTACCTTGCCGGTCAGCACCGTGACCTGCCCGTCGGGGTCGAGCCGTAGCCAGGAGTCGAGCGCAGGCGTGCGGGCCAGATCGCCGAGCGGCTCGCCGCCCTCGGCCAGGGCGCGCACCGGCGCGGCGAGGCGGAAGCCGATCAGCAGCGCGCCGCCGGCCACCACCGCGCGGCGGGACGGCCCGACCGCGGTCATGGCGTACCCGCCTTCTCACCGGCGGCCTCACCGGCGGCCTCGGCGGCGGCACGCCGGACGGCACGCAGGATGCGGATATGCGTGCCGCAGCGGCATAGATTGGGTTGCAGCGCGTCGCGGATGGCGGCATCATCCGGCGTCGGCTCGCGCTCCAGCAGCGCCTGCGCGCGCATTATCATGCCCGGAATGCAGTAGCCGCACTGGGCCGCCTGCTCGGCGATGAAGGCGCGCTGCAGCCGGCCGGGCCGCTGTTCGGTGCCCAGGCCCTCCACCGTCCGCACCTGCCGCCCCTCGGCCGCCAGCAGCGGCGTGAGGCAGGAAAACACCGGCGCATCGTCCAGCAGCACCGTGCAGGCGCCGCACTGGCCGAGGCCGCAGCCATATTTCGCGCCATGAAGGCCGAGCTCGTCGCGCAGCACATAGAGCAGCGGCGTCTGCGGTTCGCTCGCCGCCTCCGTCGCCAGTCCGTTTACCATCAGGCGTGTCATGCCGCCCCTCCGTCCCGTCGCGATCCGTCCGGCCGAGGTTGAACCCGGTCCGCCCGCGGGGGCAAGCTGGCGCAACGGCAACGGCATGGGTGGAGGCGACATGCGCGGATCGGCGCGGGTGATCCTGGCGGCTTTGCTGCTGGCGGGACTGTCCTGCGTTGCCGCCGTGCCGGCGGCGGCGCAGGACGGCAGCGGCGCCTTCTATCACGCCGCAGCAGACCGCGACGGCCATTACGTCGTGCCGGGCCTGACCTGGGCACGTGCCGGCAGCATGCGGCTTCAGGCCGGGTTCGACGGGCGCGTCGATGGGCCGGTCGACGCCCAGCCGCTCCACTGGCGTCCGCCGGGCGCGGCGCATGGATGGCTGATCGTGGCGACCGCCCGCAACACCGTCGCGGCGCTCGATACCATCACCGGCCGGGAGATCTGGCGGCGCACGCTCGGCGCACCGGTCGCTGCCGCAACCCTTCCCTGCGGCGACATCGACCCGGTCGGCATCACCGGCACGCCGGTGATCGATGCGGCAGCGGGGAGGGTGTATCTCGATGCCCTGGTGGACCGCCAGGGCCAGGCAGCGCATCTGCTGTTCGGCTTGGCGCTGCGCACCGGCGAGGTGCTGCCGGGCTGGCCGCTCGATATCGCCGTGGCGCTCGGCGCGCGGGGGATGGCGTTCGATCCCGCGGTGCAGGAGCAGCGCGGCGCCCTGGCCCTGCTCGACGGCCGGCTTTACGTGCCGTTCGGCGGCTATTTCGGCGATTGCGGGGCCTATCACGGCTGGGTGGTCGGCATCACGCTGCCGCTGCCTGCGGTGTTCGGTGCCTGGGCAACGCACGCACGCAAGGGCGGCATCTGGGCGCCGGGCGGCATCGCCTCCGATGGTCATGCCCTGTTCGCCGCCACCGGCAACACCGCGGGCGCCGCGCAGTGGGGCGGGGGCGAGGCGGTGCTGCGCCTGCCGCCCGATCTGCGATGGCAGGCCGACGCCGCCGGCTTCTTCGCGCCCACCGACTGGGCCGCTCTCGATGCCCACGACCTCGATCTCGGCGGCACCGCGCCGCTGCCGCTCGATCTGCCGGACGCGTCGCAACCGCTGCCGCTGCTGCTGGCGCTGGGCAAGGACGGCAACGCCTATCTGATCGACCGCCTGCATCCGGGCGGCATCGCCGCGCCGCTCGCCCGCGCCCATGTCGCCGACAGCAGCCTCATCACCGCGCCGGCGGCCTGGAGGGAAGGACGGGAGCTGATGGTGGCGTTGCAGGCGCGGCGGGGACTGTGCCCGTCGGGCGCGCCGGCGGACGGCGTTCTGGCGCTGCGGATCACGCCGGGCACGCCGCCGGCCATCCGGCCGGCATGGTGCGCCCCGTTCGCGGGGCGGGGGGCGCCGATCGTCACCACAGCGACCGCCGGCGCCGACCCGATCGTCTGGGTGGTCGGCGCCGAGGGCGATCTGCAACTGCACGGGTTCCGCGGCGATACCGGCGCGCCGGTCTTCGGCGGCGGCGGTGCAGCGGAGCGCATGGCCGGGTTGCACCGCTTCGCGACCGTGCTGGCGGCGGAAGGCCGGCTTTATGTCGCCGGCGACGGGCGCATCTACGCCTTCGGCATGGCCGCTGCGCCCTGAGAGGTGCCCGGCCCCTGGTGCAGCGCGACCACGGTCGCGAGCAGGCCGGGAAACCGCGTCTCGATCTCCGGCCGCAGGGACACGAGGCAGCGCGTGCCGTCGCGCCGGTTGCATACCAGCCCGGCCATCCGCAGCACCTTCATATGATGGCTGAGCGTGGAGGCGGCGACCTGGGCATCGAAGGCACCCCAGCCGCGCGGGCCGCCGGCGCGCAGCGTCGCCACGATGTGCAGGCGCAGCGGATCGCTGAGCGCGTGCAGCACCTCCGGCAGCGTCACGTCCCCGATCGCCGGATGCTCATACCCGTCCTGCGCCATGCGATCCCTCCCGGTTGCCGTCCCTCTTTCTGCCGCGACGCAGCATACTATATTCGTCGAATATCGAACATCAACCGCGGCCCCTGCGCCGCTGCCGAGGATGGTCTTCATGCCGAGCCTGTTCGACCCGCTCCGGGTCGGTGATCTCGATCTGCCCAACCGCATCGTCATGGCCCCACTCACCCGCGCCCGGGCGACCGGCGGGCGCGTCCCGACGCCGCTGATGCGCGACTACTACGTCCAGCGCGCCACCGCCGGGCTGATTTTGTCGGAGGCGACCTCGGTCACCCCGATGGGCGTCGGCTATGCCGACACGCCAGGCATCTGGTCGGCCGAGCAGATGGCGGGCTGGCGCCAGGTGACCGCTGCGGTGCATGACGCGGGCGGACGCATCTTCCTGCAGCTCTGGCATGTCGGCCGCATTTCCGATCCGTCCTTCCTCGACGGTCAGCCGCCGGTGGCGCCGAGTGCCATCGCCGCGCGCGGCGAGGTCAGCCTGCTGCGCCCGAAGCGGCCTTATCCGGTGCCGCGGGCGCTCACTACCGGGGAAGTGAAGGAGGTCGTCGCCGCCTATCGCCGCGGGGCGGAAAATGCGCAGGCGGCCGGGTTCGACGGCGTCGAACTGCACGGCGCCAATGGCTACCTGCTCGACCAGTTCCTCCAGGACAGCAGCAACCAGCGTGACGACGAGTATGGCGGCCCGATCGAAAACCGCGCCCGCCTGCTGCTGGAGGCAACCGACGCCGCGATCGCGGTGTGGGGGGCCGGGCGGGTCGGCGTTCATCTCGCGCCGCGGGCGGATGCGCATGACATGGGTGACAGCGATCGCATCACGACCTTCGGCTACGTTGCCCGCGAACTCGGCCGCCGCCGCATCGCCTTCATCTGCGCCCGCGAACATGCCGGCCCCGACCGGATCGGGCCGCACCTGCGCGCGGCGTTCGGCGGCCCGTTCATCGCCAATGAGGGGTTCACGGCTGAAAGCGCGGCGACGGACCTGCTGGAGGGACGGGCCGACGCGATCGCCTTCGGCAAGCTGTTCATCGCCAATCCCGACCTGCCGGCCCGCCTGCTGGCAGGCGCGCCCCTGAATGCGCCGCGGCCGGAGACCTTCTATGCCGGCGGTGCCGCCGGCTACACCGACTACCCGGCGTTGCGGCGTGAAGCCGCCTGATACCAGGTCGCGGAAAGGCCGACCCTTCCGGTCTTTCGGCGGCTTGGTATGCGCGCCGGGTTGGCGGGTGTCGGCGCGGGATCGCCCGCCGATCGGCCCGCCGGCAGTGGGCGGAAGCGTGTGGGGCTAAGCGGGCGGCAACGTCGTTGTTGATTTTCTGATCCGTTTCTGTTCTATTTTTGTTCATGAACCCGCGGTCCCCACCCACGGGTGACGCCTATTTTGCCAGCGTCA
>JAJZNE010000149.1:0-20167 GCA_021847995.1 Pseudomonadota bacterium
CCGCGACGGGGTAAAGGCGATGGCGGAGCGGCGGCTGCCGGCGTTTGGCGGGCGCTGAGCGGGGCGACCCTTATGCCGCCACCGGCGCCAGTTGCGACAGGAACAACGCCGCACACGCCCGCCAGGAGAAAAGCTGCGCATGCGCCCGGCACGCCGCGCGGTCGGCCTCCAGGGCCGCCAGGGCGGCACGGCGCAGGTCGGTGTCGAGCGCGCCGATCCGCCCCGCCGCATCCGCCAGCACATCGCGCGGACCGGTCACCGGAAAGGCGGCCACCGGCGTGCCGCAGGCGAGCGATTCCAGCAGCACCAGGCCGAACGTATCGGTCAGGCTCGGGAACACGAACACGTCCGCGCCGGCATAGGCACTGGCCAGCGCCGCGCCGAAGCGGGCGCCGGTGAAATGCACCGCCGGATAGGCGCGCCGCAGCGCCGGCAGCAGCGGTCCGTCGCCCACCACCACCTTCGATCCCGGCAGATCGAGGTCGAGAAAGGCGCGGATGTTCTTCTCCACCGCGACGCGGCCGACATAAAGGAAGACCGGCCGCGGCAGATCCCACGCCTCTGCCGGCAGGGGCCGGAACGCGGCCAGATCGACCCCGCGCGACCAGGCCCGGACGTTGCTGAACCCGCGCGCGATCAGTTCGCGGCGCAGACTCGCGGTCGCCACCAGAACGCCGGCGCCGGCATTGTGGAAGCGCCGCAGCCAGGCATAGGAGAGTGACGGCGGCAGATGCGTGCGCGCCGCAAGGTATTCCGGGAAGCGGGTGTGGAACGAGGTGGTGAACGCCATCCCCTGCCGCCGCGCCCAGCGCCGCGCCGCGAGGCCGAGCGGACCCTCGGTCGCGATGTGCAGATGGTCGGGCGCGAAATCGGCGATCATGCGCCCGAGCGGCCGGCGCGGCAGTACGGCGAGGCGGATTTCCGGATAGCTCGGGCAGGGAACCGTGCGGAAACGGTCCGGCCCGACCACCTCGGCGACATGCCCCATCGCCGCCAGTTCCGCTGACACCGTCGCCAGCGTGCGGACGACGCCGTTCACCTGCGGCGTCCAGGCATCGGACACGATCAGCACGCGCCGCGACGCGGCGGTGCCCGCGGCCGGCAGCGGGGCGGGCGCCTCAGGCAGGGCGGGGCACCGCGGCGCCGCGGACGGCGGCGAAGGAAAAGCCGTTGCGCGCCGCCCAGTCGATCAGCTCCAGCCTGCCGTCGGCATGCTCGACCAGCGCGGTGCAGCTTTCCACCCAGTCGCCGTCATTGACATAGAGGATGCCGCCGACATCGCGCATCTCGGCATGGTGGATATGGCCGCACACGACGCCGTCGAAGCCGCGCCGCCGCGCTTCCCCGGCAAGCGCGCTCTCGAACCGGTCGATCGCCTTCACCGCCTCCTTGACCTGCCGCTTCAGCCACGCGGACAGCGACCAGTAGGGATAGCCGAGGCGCCGGCGCAGGGCGTTGAACCATGTGTTGACGCGCAGCACCGTGGCATAGGCCCAGTCGCCCAGCACGGCGAGGAAGCGGGCATAGCGCACCACGCTGTCGAACTCATCGCCGTGGATCACCAGCAGGCGGCGGTTGTCGGCGGTCAGGTGCTCGGCCTCGGCGCGCAGGCGGACGCCGGCGATCTCCAGACCCATCGGCAGCCAGGCGCGGAACATCTCGTCATGATTGCCGGGGATGTAGATCACGTCGGTGCCGGTGCGGGCGTGGTGCAGGATCAGCCGCAGCACCTCGTCGCACTCGGCATCCCAGTACCAGGATTTGCGCAGGCGCCAGCCGTCGATGATGTCACCGACCAGAAACAGCCGTTCGCAACTGACACGGCGGAGGAAATCGACCAGAAAATCGCTGCGGCAGCCGCGCGTGCCGAGATGCACGTCGGAAATGAACACCGTGCGATAGCGCAGGCTACGTACGGCAGCGGGAGGGAGCGTTGTCATC
This sequence comes from Pseudomonadota bacterium, assembly GCA_021847995.1. Taxonomy (GTDB): domain Bacteria; phylum Pseudomonadota; class Alphaproteobacteria; order Acetobacterales; family Acetobacteraceae; genus JAFKFJ01. Next base: position 1,942 of record JAJZNE010000149.1, read on the forward strand.
GGCGCAGCCATCAATAAGGGAGCAGCGGCGAAGCGCACGTGAAGTTTGCATGACCTGCACGACATCTCGCGCATTGCGTCAATATAACCTGGATGACGCGGGGACGTCACCTAAATGACATGATCAACGGCTTAGGTCATCGGTTCTGCGGGCAGGAAGGTCCCGAGTCGCAATGCCCCCGACGTGCCGCCGCCGCGTGCCGGGCTGCCGGCCATGCTGATCGTGTTCAACCCGACCGCCGGCCGCCGCCGCGCCGCCCTGCTGTGGCGCGTGCTCGACGTGATGGCGGCGAACGGCGTGCGGCTCGACCTGGCGGAGACGCAGCATGCCGGCCACGCCGCCGCACTGGCGCGGGAGGCAGCCGGCCGCGGCGCCACGCTGGTGGTGGCGGCGGGCGGCGACGGCACCATCGCCGAGGTGGCGAACGGGCTGAACGGCTCGGTCTGCCGGCTCGGCGTGATCCCGCTCGGCACCGCGAACGTGATGGCGCACGAACTCGGCCTGCCGTTCGCGCCGCGCGAGGTTGCGGCGGCGCTGGCGTTCGGCCGCACCCGCATGATCTGGCCCGGCATCGCCGTCGGTGCGGCGGGAACGCGGCTGTTCGTGCAGATGCTCGGCGCCGGGTTCGACGCGCAGGTGGTCCAGCGCCTGCACCTGCCGCTCAAGCGCGCGCTCGGCCGCGGCGCCTATGTCGTGCAGTCGCTGCGCGAGACGGCGCGCTACCGCTTCCCGCCGATCCGGCTGCGCGTGGACGGCACCGCCTGTCAGGCCGCGAGCGTGATCGTGAGCAAGGGACATTACTATGCCGGCCGCTATCTGCTGGCGCCGGGCACCACGCCGAGCGAGCCAGGGTTCACGGTGGCGCTGTTCGACGGCAGCGGGCCGGCCGCGGCCCTGCTCTACGGGGCGGCGCTGCCGCTGAACCTGCTGCCGCGCATGCCCGGCCTGCGGCTGCTGCGGGCCGCGGAAGTGACCATCGAGACCGCCGACGTGCCGGCGCAGACCGACGGCGACGCCGCCGGGCTGGCGCCGCTGCTGATCCGCGACGCCCCGAGCGCAATCCGCGTCGTCGTCGGCGCCTGAGGGAGCGCGCGCGCCGGCTATCCCTCCTTGCGCGCCGCCGCCGCCCGCAGTTGCGCGATGGTGGCGCGCGAGGTGATCTGTTCGGGATCGGTGCGCAGCTCGATCACCGCCGGCCTGCCGCTGGCCGCGGCCCGGCGGAAGGCGGGCGCGAACTGCGCCGTTTCCGTCACCACCTCGCCGTGGCCGCCGAACGCCTCGCTCCAGCGGGCGAAATCGGGGTTGCGCAGCGCCGTGCCGATGGTGCGGCCGGGATAGCGGCGCTCCTGGTACATGCGGATGGTGCCGTACATGTTGTTGTTGAACACCAGCACGATCGGCGCCGCGCCGTGGTGCAGCGCGGTCGCCAGTTCCTGCCCGGTCATCAGCATGCCGCCGTCCCCGACGAACGCCACCACCTGCCGCCCGGGATGCGCGATCGCGGCCCCCACCGCCGCCGGCACGCCGTAGCCCATCGCGCCGTTGGTCGGGCCAAGGAAGAACTGCTGTTCCCGCACATGCAGGAAGCGCGCGGGCCAGGTCGCAAAATTGCCGGCGTCACAGGTCATCACCGCATCCGCCGCCAGCATCCCCTCCAGATCGCGCAGGCACTGCGCGACATTGAGCGGGCCGGGATACGCCGGCACGGCATGGGCGGCGAGCCGCAGCGCGCGCAGCGATTGGGTCCATTCCTCCCATTCCCCGTCGACCGGCGGCAGGTTGCCGAGGGCGGCGGCGAAGGCGTCGAGGTCGCACGCAATGCCGAGGGCGACGCGGAACACGCGCCCGATTTCCGCCGGATCGGGGTGGACATGCACAATCGGCGTGGCACCCGCCACATCGAACAGCGTGTAGCCCTGCGTCACCGCCTCCGACAGGCGGGTGCCGAAGGCGAGCACCAGGTCGGCCTCCCGCGCACGCGCGACCAGCGCCGGGTCGGCGCCGACGCCGAGATCGCCGACGAAGGTCTCGCGCGTGCCGTCATAGAGCGACTGGCGGCGGAAGCTGACGGCGACGGGAATGTGCTGGGCGGCGAGGAAATCGCCCACCGCCCGCCGCCCGGCCTCGCTCCAGTTGCCGCCGAGGATGGCGAGCGGGCGGCGGCTCTCGCCCAGCATCCGCTGCATGGCAGCGAGGGCGGCCGGGTCCGGCTGCGGTCGCGCGAGCGGCGTCGGCGCAAGGTCGGGGACGTTCACGCGCGCGGTCTGCATTTCCTCCGACAGGGCGATCACGACCGGGCCGGGGCGGCCGGTGGTCGCGACATCGACAGCATGGGCGACCAGTTCGGGAATGCGCGCGGCATCGTCGATCTGCGTCACCCATTTCGCCAGCGGCTGGAACATGCGGCGGTAATCGACTTCCTGGAAGCTTTCCCGGTCGGTTTCGGCGAACGGGATCTGGCCGACGAACAGCAGCATCGGGGTCGAATCCTGCATCGCCACATGCACGCCGATCGCGGCATGGCACGCCCCCGGCCCGCGGGTGACGAAGGCCGCCGCCGGCCGGCCGGAGAGCTTGCCGCACACCTCCGCCATATGCGCCGCCCCCGCCTCGAACCGGCAGGTGATGAGGCGCAGCCGGTCCTGCACCCCGTACAGCCCGTCGAGCACGTCGAGATAGCTTTCGCCCGGCACCGCAAAGGCATGCGTGACCCCCTGCGCCGCCAGCGACGCCGCCAGTACGTGCCCGCCCAGGCGGGCTTGCAGTTTCTCGGGCATGGCCTTCCTCCGTTCCCTCTCGCCTCGGCGCAGCAGCTTGTCCGCGGCCGGGCGCGCCTGGCAAGGCGGGTTGCGCGGGGTGCTGCGCTGCCCTATGCGCGCCGCTGCACACGGGGCGCGCCGCCCGGAAGCCGATGCCGGACGGGGCCGCACAAGCCGGAAGGAACGGACGCATGCGCGCGATCTTCGTCATGATCAAATGCGAGATGGGGCAGGCGTACCGTGTCGCGCAGATGGCGGTTGACAGCATCGAGGAGCTTTCGGAACTCCACTCCACCTCCGGCCAGTACGATCTGCTGGCCAAGTTCTATCTGGAGCCGGAACAGGACACCGGCCTGTTCGTTACCGAACGCCTGCAGACGCTGCCGGGCGTGAAGGATACCTATACGCTCATCACCTTCAACGCCTTCGGCAGCGGCGGGAAGGCGTGATGCGGCTGCGTCGGGCGATGCTCGCGGGCTTCGCCCTCCTGCCGGCGGCGACGGCTCTGCCCGGCGCCGTCCGCGCCGACACGCCGCCCGCTTCGGTGCTGGAAGGCGCCCTGCGGGACTGGCTCGTCGCCCTGCTCGGCCCGCATGGCGGGATCGGCAGGCGGCCGGTGCAGGTGGCGCCGCAGGGCGACGATTTCGCCCTCACCGTCCCGGTCGCGGGACCGCTCGCCGACACCTCGGCCACGCTCGCCGGCCCGCCCGCCACCGCAACCCTGCGCCGTCTGGACGGCGGACGCTGGGCACTCGACGACATCCGCCTGCCGACGCCGCTGCGCGTGACCGTCCCGGGGCCGGCGGGCACCGGCGTGTGGACCGCGACGGTGCAGGACCAGGACCACCATGCGGTGCTGGACCCGTCCCTCGCCACCACCTCCACCTGGGACGGAACGATCGGCGGCTACGCCACCACCTGGCACGGACCGGACGGGGAACGGCAGACCGAGGCGGCGCATATCCGCTCCCATCTCGTCTGGCAGCCCGCCGGCGGCGGGCGCGTCGATGTCACCGAGACAGCGAGCAGCGACCTTCTCGCCAGCAACGCCAGAATGGCCAGCAACGCCAGGATGGCGCATGCCGGCTTGGTGTCGTTCAGCGCGGCGCACTCGCAACTCGCCCTGCATATCGACGGGCTGTCACCGGACCGCCTTGCGCCCCTGCTGCATGCGGTGCTGGGGGCGGTGGCGCGGGCCGAAGCCGCGCTGCCGGCCCCTGCCGATCACCCCTCCACCGATCACCGGCGGCTGTCGCCGGTGCAGCGTCAGGTGCTGGCCGCGGCGCTCGATGCCGCCGGCAGCCTGCTCGGCGGCTTCGATGAACAGGTCCGGCTGGAGAACGTGCAGTTCGCCGGGACCGGGCTGAACATGGCGCTGCGCACCGCCGAATTCGGCTTTTCGGTGGAGGCGCCGAACGGTGTGCTGCAGCTGCGCCAGCATCTGCTGCTGGACGGGATCGACAGCGGCCGCCTGCCGCAGGGTCCGCTGCGCGCCTTCCTGCCGCGCCGCGTCGCGCTGACGCCGTGGGTGAGCGGCCTTTCGCTCGCGCGCGTGCAGCAGGTGCTGCGCGATGCCGCCGACGACCCCGACAACCCGATGCTCGCCGCGGAAGCGACCGCGCTGGCACAGGACGGGTCGCTCACGCTCGGCCTCGACGATGTGGCGGTGGATCTGGCACAGACACGTTTCACCGGATCGGCGGAAATCGAGGTCGCCGGCGGCGATTTCGGCGCCCTCCGCGCCCAGGCGCGGATCAGTGCCACCGGGCTGGACAGCCTGATCGACGATGCCCGCGCGGTGCCGCAATTGCAGTCGGCGCTGCCCACCCTGCTGTTCCTCAAGGGTCTCGGCAGGGAAGCGGACGGCGCGACGGTGTGGAACGTGGTGGTGGCCGAGGGACATGTCCGCGTGAACGACACCGATCTCGGCCATTTGCTGCCCGGCCGGTAACGGCCGCTCAGCCCGGCGCGGCGGCGGGGACGGCCCGGCGCTCGCGCACCAGCATCACCAGCATGGCGCTGCCCAGCATCAGTGCGCCGTCCAGATAGACCGACGCGGCCCAGCCGCCGGTGGCGTCGCGCAGCGTGCCGGAGACGGTTGGGCCGAGCACGGCGCCGATCTCGCCGATCAGATTGTAGGTGCCGAACGCGGCGCCGCGCACCTCCGGCGCGGCAAGGTCGGCGACCAGGGCATGCGCCACCGGCTGCAACGCGGCGAAGAACAGCCCGGCGACGAACAGCAGCGCCGCCAGCACCACCGGATCGGCCCCGCCCGCCTGCAGGTAGCCGCCCAGCAGCAGCGTGAGGGCGGCCTGCGCCGTCGTGCAGCCGATCAGCACCGGCCGGCGGCCGATGCCGGCACCGAGCGTCCGGTCGGCCAGCCAGCCGCCCGCCGGATAGCCGATCACCCCCGCAAGGCCAGTGAACATCGCCGTCAGCGCCGCCCCCTGGAACGAACCGCCCGAGGCCTGCGCGACGATCGCCACCGCCCAGAAGCCGAACACCCACAGCGTCCACAGCACCGGCACGAACGAGACATAGAGCAGGACGAGGTCGCGGCTGCCGATCGCGCCCGCGACCTCGGTTCCCTTGACGCGCCAGACGAACAGGATGGTGCCGAACGCCAGCACCAGTTCCGCAACCGTCAGCCCCCAGGGCGGCAGGTCGATCGCGCGGGCGAGCAGGAACAGCCCGAAGATCAGCACGAAGAACACGGCCAGATACGGCGTCAGGGCGGCGAGCACGCGCGCCGGAACGTCGTGAAGCGCGCGGGTCGGCGCGAGGCCGCGCCAGACCAGCCACGCGATCCCGGCACTGGCCACGCTCAGCACGAGGAACGGCATGCGCCACGCGGCGGCCTCGCCCAGCATCGCGGCACCGAGCCGGATCAGCGGCGGCGTGCCGACGGTGGCCAGCGTGATGCCGACGGAAAGCCCGGTGATGACCACGCCCATCGCCAGGCTGCGCCGCGCCGGCGGCGTCGTCTCGGCGATCACCGCGCGGTCGTTGGCGTAATAGATGCCTTCGCCAAGGCCGGTCGCGATGCGCACCGCCATGAAGGCGGCGAGCCCGCCCGCCAGGCCGCTCAGCAGCGTCGCCGCCGCCGCCCAGAACAGGCTGATCGCGATGACGCTGCGGTGGCCATGCCGGTCGCCCGCCGCGCCGCCGGGAAATTGCGCCAGCATGTAGCCGGCAAAGAAGATGCTGCCGACCAGGCCGCCCAGGGCATACGGGTCGGGACCGGCCATGAACGCCGCCCGGTGCTGGATCATCCAGGTGACGACCGGCCCGGTCACGGCGCGGTCGGCGCTGCTCACCATCCAGCCGAGGCAGAGCAGCAGCCAGATGCGCGGCCAGGGTCGCCGCATGTCAGAGCCGCGCGATCCAGACGTCGAGCAGCACCGGCCGCCGCTCTGCGCGCAGCACGCGGAATCCCTCCGCCACCGCCCCCGCCAGTTCTTCCGGCCGGCGCACCGTGAGCGCCAGCGCCCCGCCCGCCGCGGCGGCGATGCCGGCATAGTCGGGCGGCGGATCGAAGCTCACGTCGAGGTCGTTGGCGCGGCTCGCATGGCCGGACGGGTGCACCGACAGCGCCGACAGTTTCGGCGACTTCCATCCGCGGTTGTTGAACACCAGCGTCAGGAACGGCGCCGCATAGTGCCGCGCGATCCAATGAACCGCGGACGGGACGGAGAACATGAACGAGCCGTCGCCGACCAGCGCCACGATCTCCGCCTCCGGCCGCGCCAGCTTCATCCCCACCGCGGCCCCGCCGCTCCAGCCCAGCGAGCCGCCGCCGCTCCAGTAAAGGGCGCCGGGGCGGGCGAGGCGCAGATGATCGATGACGACGGGAAAGTTGGAGACCGCCTCGCTCACCACGATGGTTTCGGGGCAGAGATGGGTGCGGATGCAGGCGGTGGCGTATTCGGCCGTGATGTCGCCCGCCGGCATCGCCTCCCGCGCCTCAAGGGCCGCCTGCCGCGCCGCGTGATGGCCGGCCCAGTGGGCATGGCGCGCGGCGACCCGGGCCGCATCGGGCGCCAGCGCGGCGATATGCCGGTCGAGCTGGCGGAGCGCGGTTGCCGCATCGGCGCGCCAGACGCCGTGGGCGGGGATGTGCCAAAGCGGCATCGCCTGTTTCAGCGGATCGACGTCGATGTGGTGGATGCGCGCGTCCGCCGCGGGGCGGCTGACGGTCGGGATCCAGGGCACGTCGCTGTCGATCACCAGCACGCAGTCGGCCTCCGCCAGCGCCGGGTTCTGCCGCGGTTCGTTCCACTGGTTGCCGAGATAGAGCGGATCGTCGGTCGGGAAGTTGACGCAGCACGGCACCGATTCGAGCACGCCGAGGCCGATGCGGTGCGCCAGGCGATGCAGCACGGCGACCGCGTCCGTGCTGCGGCCGAGATGGGAGGTGACGAGCAGCGGCCGGCGTGCCACCAGCAGATCCGCGGCGATCGCGGCAACCGCTGCCTCGGGCAGCGCGGCCGGCCCGATCGGGCGCCAGGCCGCAGGGTCGAACGGCTCCGGCGTCGTCTCCTCCTCCAGCACTTCGCGCGCGGCGGTGAGATAGACCGGACCTTTCGGGTCGCTGTGCGCGATCTGCAGCGCGCGCGCCACGATCTGCCTGACGTTGCGCGCGGTGCGCAGCTCGTTGTCGTATTTGACGTAGCCGCGCACGATGCCGGGCTGGTCGAACACGTCCTGGATCCACTGGATGAACTCGTTGCGGCTGCCGCGCAGCTCGCCCTCCTGCGTGAAGGGCGAGCGGCCGGCGAAGATCAGCACCGGCGCACGCCCCTTCGCCGCGTTGTGCAGGGCGCCGGCGAGGGCCTGGGTGCCGCAGTCCACATGCACGACCACCGCCTGCGCCTGCCCGGTCAGCAGCGCCGCACCGTGGGCGGCGCTCAGCGCGACCATCTCGTTCGGACAGGTGATCACGCGCGGCACGTCGCGCCCGCTCACGCGCGCCTCTGCCAGCGCCTCGATGAGCGCCGGATGGTCGCTGCCGAAATTGCAGAACAGGAAACGCACGCCGCACGCATGCAGCGCCTCCAGCAGCGCGGTGCCGGCCGTGTACATGCGCACCCTCCCGTTCGTCGCTTCGTGGGCGGCGTGTGGCAGAGCGGGGCGGGGGAGGCAAGCAGCGCGGCCGGCCGGGCGACCTGGGAGGGGGCAGCGCCCGGCCGGCCGTTCTTTTGAGCTTGACCCCGGATGCTGTCCGAGGCGTTCCCTCGGACCCATCCTCCCGCCTGCCGGCCGCGTCCGCATCACCCGTCCGGGGGATCATCCTGCCGGGAGGGCGTGCCGGAAAGCCGCGCCAGGCTGACCGCGGCAAGACGCACGAGGTCGGACTGTCGCCGTGTGCCGGTCTTGTCGAACAGCACCCGCAACTGGCTGCGCACCGTCTCGCGGCCGACGGCGAAGCGGGCCGCTGCCTCCTCCAGCGTCTCGCCGGCGCCGAGCGAGCGCATCAGCCGCGCCTCGGCCGCCGTCAGGCCGTAGAGCCGCCGCAGCGCCTCGGCCGGGGGTGCCGGATGCAGCAGCGGATCGCGCACGAACACCGCGGCGTGCCGGCGACCCGGCGGCGCGCCAGGTATGCCGGCGCCGGCAGGGGCGACCAGCGCCTCGTACTCCGGCGCAAGAGTGTGGCGGCGCAGCCGGAGCAGCCCTCCCGGCGGACACAGGATGTCGGTTTGCGCCCGCGCCGCGGCTGCGATGCAGGCCCGCAGCGCTGCCGTCTCCTTGACCGTGCCCGCCCCCAGCTTCCCCTGAATGAGCGTGAGGCCGTCGCCGGCGGCCAGCATGCGCCCGGCCGCCTCGTTGTGCAGCACCACCTGCGCCTCCGCCGTCGCCAGGAACAGGCCGAGCGCCAGTTGTTCCAGCACCCTCTCCGCCGTTTCGGCGCGCGTGGCGAGGACGGCAAGCTGCCGGTCCAACTGGGCCGCGCGGAGCAAATGCGGCACCAGTCGCTGCAAGCGCCCGGCGGCATCGGCATCGCGTTCCAGCACCCGGCGCGGGAAGAGGACGGAGACCGCGATCGCACGCCGCCCATCGCGTTGCACCGTGACGCCGACCCCGGCACCGATCCCCTGCGGACGGCACCAGTCGGCGAAGAATTCAGTCTGCTGGAAGGCGGCGAACGGCAGCAGCGACTCCGACGTCGTGACGGTTCCGACCGGCCGCCCCTCCGCCCGGCCAATCCAGGGGTTAACGGCGGCGTAATGTGCCGCGTACGACGCCTGATAAGCCTCGCGCCCGGCGAAGCCGCCGACGAGCCGGCCACCGGGCTGCGCGAAGTCGTGGGTGCCAAGCATGCCCAGACCGTCGCCGTAGCACCGGCCGAGCGCGGCGGCGAAGTCGTTCCAGCCATCGGCGGTGCCGACGCCGTCATAGAGAAGACCGAGCAGATCGGCCTCCGCCGCGCCTGACGCGGCCGGGCTTTCATGCAAGTCCATGTTACGGAATCTTCATGACATTCTCTTTATGAGATGATCGTATTTGCGCCCGACGGCAAACGCAACAGCAGCGCTGCCCCGCAGCCGGTGGCGGCGCCGAGGGCGCACGATCTGTCCTTCTCCGTCCCGTCACCCGAGCGGAGGATGCGGCGGCATCGGCTCGCCGGCACTCTGACGCTGAAACAACTGTCGTCAGCGAACGGAGTGATCAGCGCCATGCAGCATCTTGCCATGTTTGCCGCCGGCTGCGCCGCCTGCCTTCTCGGCGGGGCATGTGCCGCGGCCCACTCCTACACGTTTGCGCCGCTCGCCGTACCCGGCGCCGAGGGAACGTCAGTCACAGGCGTCAGCGGGTCGGGGATTGCCGTCGGATATTACTATAGTCGCGCTGGCGAAGGCGCATTCATCGACAACAACGGAAGCTTCACGACATTCCAGGTGCCGGGCGCATGGCAAACCTGGCCGGGCGCTGTCAACGATTCCGGCTCAGTGGCCGGAACCTATTATTACAGTGGGGGTTATTCTGGTTTCGTTTATAATAATAGCGCGCTTCAGACGATTTCTCTTTTCGGCGGCGCAATCAATACTTCCGGGACCGTAATAGGAACTTATGGACGGCAAGGCGTGGCCGATAGTGGCGGAACGTTCTCACCCGTTGATGTGCCGGGGTCGAACAGCACGACCCCGACGGGCATCAATGCGAGCGGTGAGGTGGCAGGATATTACCTGACCGCCAAATATGATGAATACGGCTTCACGTACGACGCCGGCACCTACAACACCCTCTATGTTCCCGGTTCACGGTGGACGGCCGCCCTCGCCATAAATGACGCGGGTGACGTCGCCGGGTATTACGAGACCCCCAACTTCCAATTTGGCGGCTTCATCGACAGGGCAGGCCTGCTCGTCACCTTCACACTTCCCGGCGAGCCTTACGAGGGACGCATGACACTTACCCAGAGCGGAGAGGTCGTCGGGTCGTATACGGACAGCTCCGGAAACTGGCATGGCTATGTCTATGACGCCGGCAGCCTTGCCACGCTCGACGACCCCGGCGCGACCAGCACCCTTTTGATGGGCGTTGACAATGCCGGCGCGATCTTCGGCGAGGACGGACTCCAGTCTTTCGTCGCCGTTCCGGCCGCTTCGCCGGTTTCGGAGCCGGCGGGCCTGGGGCTGATCGGGATGGCCGCCGCCGGCCTCGGCTGGCTGCGACGCCGCGGGCCAGGGCGCCGCCCGCCGGAGTAATCCCTAGCCGGCGTCGGCCAGCACCAGCCGCCGGCGCGGCACGACGCGCACCGGCACCGCGGCATAGACGTCCTTGACCGCCTCGGTGATGGTGACGCCGGCAAACTGCGGCAGCAGGCGCCGGCCGCCGCGCTCCCACAGCGGCGCACTGCGCAGCACCACGCGCAGATGCGTCGGCGGCAGGAAAAGCGCGCAGTCGCGCCGCTCCACACGGAACAGCGAGGCGGCGAGCAGACGGCCGATCTGGCCGGGCGAATAGGGCTGGCCGTGGCCGAACGGCGTGCTCTCGACATGCGCCCACAGGCCGCGGCGGTTGGGCGCGACCACCAGCAGCCGCCCGTCGTCCTTCAGCACCCGCCACACCTCGCGCAGCAGGCGCCGTGCATTGTCCGCCACTTCCAGCCCATGGATCAGCACCACGCGGTCGAACAGCAGGTCGGGGAACGGCAGCGCGTCCTCCTCCGCGGTGCAGGACAGGTTGGCGCTGCCCACCGGCCAGCGCGCCGCCCCCATCTGCGCCGGCGTCAGCGCGACCGTCCGCGCCGCCTCCTCCCGCCACAGGCGCAGATAGGGGGCCGAATAGCCAAGGCCGAGCACGCTTTCCCCGCGCACCGCCGGCCACAACTGGCCGAGCCGCGCGCGCAGCAGCCGCGCCGCCACGGCCCCCCGCCGTGTCGCGTAGAACTCCGCCGCCGCATGCGCATCGGTCGCCATCGCCGCCCTTATAGCACGCCGTCCCGCCCTCCGCCGCCCGCGGTTGGCCGGGTGTCAGGGCGGTGCTACAAAGCCGGCATGATTTCCGTGCACCCGGTCCCCATCCTCAGCGACAACTACGCCTGGCTGCTGCGCGACGCCCCCTCCGGCGCCGTCGCGATCGTCGATCCGGCGGAGGCGGGGCCGGTTATCGCGGCGATCGAGGCTGCTGGCGGGCGGCTCGACCTGATCCTGCTCACCCACCACCATGCCGACCATGTCGCCGGCACCGATGCCGTCCGCGCCCGCTTCGGCGCCCGCGTCGCCGGGGCGCGCGCCGACGCGCACCGGCTGCCGGCCCTCGATCTCGCGCTGGCGGAGGGTGACCGGCTGGCGCTCGGCGCGGCGCAGGCGCGGGTGCTGGAGACGCCGGGACACACGCGCGGCCATATCGCCTTCTTCTTCGACACCCCCGCCATCCTGATCTGCGGCGATACCCTGTTCAGCCTCGGCTGCGGCAGGCTGCTGGAGGGGACGGCGGCGGAGATGTTCGCCTCGCTGCGCAAATTCGCCGCCCTGCCGGCAGAGACCCTGGTCTGCTGCGGCCACGAATATACCGCGAGCAACGCCCGTTTCGCCCGCCACGCCGATCCCGACAATGCCGCGCTCGCCGCCTATGCCGAAACGGTGCGGCACCGCCGCGCCGCCGGCCAGGCGACGGTGCCGAGCCGGCTGGCCGACGAACTGGCCTGCAACCCGTTCCTGCGCGCGGCCGACGTGGCAACGCTCGCCGATCTGCGCGCCCGCAAGGACCGGTTCTGAGCGCGATCCGCCACGCTTGACGGCCTCGTTCTCCTGAAGATATTATTAGCAATTCCTGAACCGACCGCCCCGCGCGGTCCCGGAAGGGAGCATTGCCTGCCATGAGGCCGCCATACCTCGCTCTGGTCGCGCTGGCCCTGCTGCTCCCCGGCGCGGCGCCGGCCGATGCCACCGTGATCACCTTCGGCACCGCGCCTGGCGGCGCGTTCGGCGCGAAGGTGACGCAGGGCGGGTTCACCTACTCGACCTACTCCGGATCGCTCTTCGTGGACAATCTCGGCGATCCGTCGGGGCAGGACATGGAAGGCTCGGTCGGCGGCGGCGGCGGCGTGCTGGCGATCAGCGGCGGCGGCCTGTTCACCTATTCCGGCCTCGACTTCGCCGCCTATGACAGCGGCGGCAGTAGCAGCGGCACGCAGACGCTGACCGTGCGCGGTTTCCTGAACGGCGTCCTGGCCGGCACCGACACATACACGCTCACCGACACCAACGCCGTCCGCCCGACCTATTCCAACTGGTCGGTGGAGAGCGCATCGGCGCTCGCCGGCAAACGGATCGACGATCTGCTGATCACGCTCGACGGCGGCACGTCGCCGACCTTCCACAATGCGGCCATCGACAACGTTGTCGTCACGCCCGCTGCCGCGGTGCCCGAACCCACCACCTTCCTCCTCTTCGGGGGCTTCGTGCTCGCCCTCCTCCGGATGCGTGCCGGGCAGCGGGGCCGCTCGCCGCTGCCGCACTGACGCGGCGCGGTGCCGACCGTCCCCCGCGCTTGCGCCTACGATCGTTCGGCCCGTCATCGCCGCCCCGATTGACGCGCGCGCGCCGCCGCGGGAGGGTGCGTTCAGCGGTGCCAGGAAGCAGGGGGACGACCGGTGAAGCTGTTTCATTCCTACGCGAGTCCGTTCGTGCGCAAGGTGATGGCCTGCGCCATTGCCCGTGACCTGCACGAACGCATCGAACTGATCCCGACGGTGCCGGCAAATTCCCCGCCCGCGCTGCTCGCCGCCAACCCGCTCTCCCGCATCCCCTGCCTCGTCACCGAGGACGGGCTGGCGCTGTTCGACAGCCCGGTGATCTGCGAATATCTCGACAGCCGCGAGGAAGGCATCCCGCTGTTCCCGCGCGCCGCCGCGGCCCGCTGGATCGCGCTGAAGCAGCAGGCGCTCGCCGACGGGATGATGGACGCCGCCGTCGCCCGCCGGCAGGAGGGGTTGCGCCCGCAGGAGGCGGCTCGCACGGCCCTGATGGCGCGCAACAGGGCGGTGATCGACCGCAGCATCGCGGCGCTGGAGGCCGATCTGCCGCATGACGTGATCGACATCGGCACGATCGCCATCGCCTGCGCGCTCGGCTATCTCGATTTCCGCTTCGCCGGGGAGCCGTGGCGCCCGGCCGCACCGAAGCTCGCCGCGTGGTTCGCGGCGTTCGCCAAGCATCCGTGCATGGCCCGCACCGAACCGCGGGAGAATGCCTGAACAACCGCCGCGATCCGACGCACCGGACCGGCAAGCAAGGGGAAACGCCATGTCGCCGCAACGGTTTCTGCTGATCGCGGGCGCTGCGCTCGCGACCGTGCCGGCTATCGCGCGCGCCGATGACGCACCGCTCGCGCCGCGGGACGCGCCGGCGAAGACGCTGCAAGTGCCGACCGATGTCAGCCCGGCCATGCAGCAATTCATCGCCGCTCCGCTCAACCCGGCCTGGAACGTGCTCTGGAGGACGGGCGAAGAATGGCGCAAGGCGGCCGACGCGCAGGCCGCCAAGGTGGTGGCGAACCTGCCGGCGGAACGCGCCCGGCTGCATGTCAGCGTCAAGCCCGACACCATCGACGGCGTGCGCGTCTTCGTCGTCACCCCGGACGTGATCCCGCCGGAGCATCAGGACAAGATCATCGTCCACGTTCACGGCGGCTGCTACGTCCTGTTCCCGGGCGAGGCCGGCACGCATGAGGCCGACCTGATCGCCGGCTTCGGTCATTACAAGGTGATCGCAGTCGATTACCGCATGCCGCCGGAGGCGTATTTCCCGGCCGCGGTGGAAGACGCGGTGACGGTCTACAAGGCCGCGCTGAAGATGACGGCGGCGAAGAACATCGGCTTCATCGGGACCTCCGCCGGCGGCGCGCTGACGCTGGAAATGGCGCTGAAGGCACGGCAGGACGGATTGCCGATGCCGGGGGCGATTTCATCGGGCACGCCGATGTCGGACGTGACCAAGACCGGCGATTCCTTCTACACGAATGCGATGGTCGATAACGTGCTGGTGTCGCCCGACGGGTTCTGCCACGCCGCCACGCTGGTCTATGCCCAGGGCCATGACCTGCACGATCCGCTGCTGTCGCCGGTCTATGGCGACATGCACGGCTTCCCGCCGACGATTCTCACCACCGGCACGCGCGATCTGCTGCTGAGCAACACCGTGCGTGTGCATCGCCGGCTGCGGGAGGCGGGTGTCGAGGCATCGTTGCAGGTGTTCGAGGGCGAGTCGCACGCCCAGTACCAGTTCGACGACCGCGTGCCGGAAACGCAGGAAGCCTTCGGGGAGATTGCGGCCTTTTTCGACCGCCATCTCGGGCAGTAGCGCCGCACGGGCGGCGAGAGGGGCGGACGCAGCCGTCAGCGTCAGCGTCCGCCCCGGTCGCCGTCAGCCCCGGCGGCGGCGCGCCAGGCCGAGACCGAACAGCCCGGCGCCCAACAACGCCAGCGTCGCCGGTTCCGGTACACTCGACCCAAGAACGAAATTTGCGCCGAGCCAGGCGCCGCCGGTGTAACTGTCTGTACTGGACGGAAAGGTCAGGCTGTTGCTGGATGCGTATTGATCCTCGACGATCGTCACGTCCGGATTGACCGATGCGACGCCTCCCTGGCCGGTATTATAGGAACTCACTTGCGCAGCGAGATATGACCCGATGATATAGTCGGTGCCGGGGGACAGGGTGTAGGGCGTGATGCTCGCATAGGTGAAATCGGTGGTCCCGGTTGCGCCGGTGCCGCGGGGTATCGTGATGCTCGTCAGCAATGTCCCGGAGGTATTCCAGAGCCCGACCGACGCGCTGGCCGGAAGCGAGGCCTGACCGCCGTTGAAGACGCCAAGCGCGGTGATGCTCTGGGTGCCGGTGACCGTGAACTCGAACCCGAGCGTAAAAGCGCTTGCATCATAGGTGAGGCCCGGACTTGTCAGGTCGATGGCCGGACCGGCCCACGCTGCCTGCCCCGCCAATGCCCCGAGAACCGGCACGGCGGCGATCACGAAAATGTCGCGGAACCGCATGTCCATGCACCTCCGTATCGATTGCGCAAAGCGTTATAGTGCACGATCCTGTTACGGTCAACCGATCGTTTTGGATCTTCGGCCCGCCGGCAGGCCGCCGCCGCTGCGCGCCGCCACCAGCCCGCCCGCGGCGACCAGCACCGCACTCCCCAGCAGCGGCGCACTGAACGGCGCGAACCCGCCGGCGCACAGCAATAGCGTGGAGGCAACCGGCGTCGCATAGGCAAGCGTGCCGAGCAGGCGCGGGTCGCCCCGCTTCATGCCGATATCCCACAGGAAGAACGCGCCCCCGACCGGCCCCAGCCCCATCGCCAGAACCGCCAGCCAGCCGCCCGCGCGCGGCCACAGCGTCGGTTCGACGGCAACATGGGCCAGCGCCGCCAGCACGGCGCTGCCGGCGCAGAAGCCGGCGACCGCGCCGGTCGGCACCGCGGCGAACCGGCGCGCCAGCACCGAATAGAGCGCCCAGATCAGCGCGCTCGCCGCCGCCGCCAGATAGCCGGGCAATGCCGCCGCCGACAGATGCGCGCCGCCGCCCAGCAGCAGCGCGCAGCCCGCCGCCCCCAGCGCCGCGCCGGCCAGATGCCGCGGCGCCAGCGGCAGCCGCAGCAGCCATGCCGCCAGCAGCACGATCAGCAGCGGCCAAGTGTAGTTGATCAGGTTCGCCTCCGCCGCCGGGGCCAGCGCGAGGGCGGTGAAATAGAGCGCATGGAACCCGAACAGCCCGCCCACGCCATGCGCCCAGGCGAGCGGACCCTGCCGCAGATCGGCCAGCCGCCGTTGCAGCGCCAGCACGCCGAGGCCAAGCACGGCGGCGACGGCGAAGCTCATCGCCGTCAGTTGCAGCGGCGGCACCGCGCCCGCGTCCCGCGCCAGGAGGCCGAGAAAGGCCCACAGCGCGATCGCCCCCACCCCGGCCAGCGTCGCCGCGCGCATCGGGCGAGGGTGCCCGTTCCCCGCCCGCCGGCGCTCTCAGTACATGTGCTGCCCGCCGTTGATCGACAGCGTCGAGCCGGTGACGAAATCCGCCTCGTCGGCGGTCAGGAAGGCGACGCCGCGGGCAATGTCCTCCGCCCGGCCGAGCCGGCCGACCGGGATGCGTGCGACGATCTTCTGCAACACGTCGGCCGGCACCGCCCGCACCATGTCGGTATCGACGTAGCCGGGCGCGATCGCGTTCACCGTGATGCCGTACCGCGCCCCTTCCTGCGCCAGTGCCTTGGTGAAGCCGTGGATGCCGGATTTGGCGGCGGCGTAGTTGACCTGCCCGTACTGGCCGGCCTGGCCGTTGATGCTGCCGATATTGACGATCCGGCCGAACTTCTCGGCCCGCATGCCGTCGAAGGCGAGCTTGCAGAGGTTGAAGCAACTGCCGAGATTGGTGTCGATCACCGCATCCCACATGTCGCGCGTCATCCTGGCCAGAGTGCCGTCCCGCGTGATGCCGGCGTTGTTGACCAGGATGGTGATGATGCCGACCTCCGTCGCGATCTGCTGCACCGCCTGCGTGCACTGCGCGAAGTCGCCGGCATCGAACTTCATCACCCGGATGCCGGTCTCGGCGGCGAAGTCGCGCGCCGCCGCGTCGTTGCCGGCATAGCTCGCCACCACCGTCCGTCCTGCCGCCCTGAGAGCACGGCTGATCTCCGCGCCGATGCCCCGCGTGCCGCCCGTGACCAGAGCCACCCTGCTCATGTGCCGTCTCCTCCCGTTGGGCCTCTCAGCTTAACATTCCCGCCGCCCCGCGCCAGAGCCAATGCCGGCCTCAGGCGCCGCCGTAGAGCCGCTCCGGCGCCACCACCCGCTCCGCCACCTCCCGCCAGCCTTCCGTTCCGGCGGCGCGGTAGAAGCAACTGCGCCGGCCGGTGTGGCAGGCGACACCGTGCTGATCGACCAGCAGCAGCACGCTGTCGCCGTCGCAATCGAGCCGCAGTTCAACAAGCCGCTGGATCTGGCCGGAGGTTTCGCCCTTGCGCCACTGCCGGCCGCGGCTGCGGCTGTAGTAGCAGGCACGGCGCGTCGCCAGCGTCTCCGCTACCGCCGCGCGGTCCATCCAGGCGAGCATCAGCACCTCGCCGGTGTCGAACTGCTGCGCGATCGCCGGCACCAGCCCCTGGGCGTCGAAGGCAATCGCGTCCAGCAGGGCGGGATCGGTGGTGGCATCCTCGGTCATGGCGCTCTATGCTCGCGGCGAATGGACACGGAGCCGGGATTCCTGCCCCGCACGGAAGCCATGCTGGCGCGTGCGGCGGCACTTTGCCAGTCCCGCGGTGCGCGGCTGACGGAGCTTCGCCGTGATGTGCTCGGCCTGATCCTGGAGGCGGAGGGGCCGGCCGGCGCCTATCACCTGCTTGACCGGCTGCGCAACCGGCGCGGTCCGGCGGCGCCCCCGACCGTCTATCGCGCGCTCGATTTCCTGCTGGCACAGGGGCTGATCCACAAGATCGAGCGCCTCGCTGCCTATGTCGGCTGCCTGGAGGAGGATGCGGGGCACGCCCATGCCGCGCAGTTCCTGATCTGTCGCGGCTGTGGACAGGTGCGCGAGCTGGACGACCCGGCGCTCGCCGCCGCCCTCGCCGCCGCCGCCGCCGCCGCCGGGTTCAGCGTCGGCCGCGCGACGATCGAGGCGGAGGGCGAATGCGCCGCCTGCGCCGCTGCCCGCGCTACCCCGAAAAGCCGCGCAGCACGCTGAGGCCGCGCTCCAGGTCGGCGATCAGGTCGGACGGCGCCTCCAGCCCGATATGCAGCCGCACCATCTCGCCGCCGAAATCGCCGCTGCCGGCGGTGCGGGTGATGAAGCCGTTGGTCGGCAGCGCCAGGCTCTCATAGCCGCCCCAGGAGGCGCCGATGCCGAACAGGCCGAGGCTCTCGACCATCGCATGCACGGCGGGGCGGCTGAAATCGGGGCGGAAGACGACGCCGAACAGGCTGCACGCGCCGGTGAAGTCGCGGCGCCAGAATTCATGGCCG
>JAJZNE010000149.1:20177-34580 GCA_021847995.1 Pseudomonadota bacterium
GCAGGACGGCAGCGCCGGGTGCAGCACGCGCGCCACTTCCTCCCGCCCGGCGAGCCAGCGCGCCACCTCCAGCCCCGACTGCATCTGCCGGTCGAGACGGACAGCAAGCGTGCGCGCGCCGCGCAGGCCGAGCCAGCAATCGTCGGGACTGGCGTGCTGGCCGAGCAGCAGCGTGGTGCTGCGCACCCGTTCCCAGTCCGCCTTGTCGTTGGTGACGATGCCGCCCAGCAGCACGTCGGAATGGCCGCCGACATATTTCGTCAGCGCCTGGATCGAGACATCGACGCCATGCGCGAAGGGCTTGAAGAAATGGATGCCCCAGGTGTTGTCCATCAGCACGCGCGCGCCGTGGTCATGCGCAACCGCGGCCAGCGTCGGCACGTCCTGCACCTCGAAGGTGTGGCTGCCGGGGCTTTCCAGATAGACGACGCGGGTCTCCGGCCGCAGCAGCGCGGCGAGGCCGCCGGCGCCGGTCATCGGGTCGTAGTAGGTGGTGGCGACGTTCATGCGCGCGAGCACATGGTCGGCGAACTGGCGTGTCGGGCCATAAACCGAATCCGGCAGCAGCAGATGGTCGCCGGCGGAGAGGTAGGCGAGCAGCGGGACGGTGATGGCGGCCAGCCCGGTGCTGACGATCTGGCAGCGCGTGCCGCCCTCGATCTCAGCGACCACATCCTCAAGCGGCCAGTGGGTCGGCGTGCCGAGCGTGCCATAGACCAGCGCCTGATCGAGCCGCTTCCTCCCGCCGCCGTCGCGGGTCGCGATGTCGGGGCAGAGCACGGTCGAGCCGCGATGGACCGCCGGGTTGACGAACCCGTGCGCATGCGTCCCCGCCCGGCCGGCGTGCGACAGGCGGGTGTGCCAGTCATGGGGATGCGGCGGGGCGGCGTCGTGGGGCATGGCGGACGTCCTCGTCATCGGTCCGCCAAGTCAAGCCGCTTGGGCTCCGCACGGCAAGGCACTGGCGGAATTACGGCGCCGCGACGGTGCCGATCCAGGGTTGCAGAGACCGGATGACGGCGAGCAGCTCGTCGAGGGCCGTCCCGTCGATCACGACCGCGAAATCGCCATGCACAGCGGCGTTGCGCAACCGCGCGAGCGCCTGCATTCGATCCGCCATCGCCGGCTCCAGATGACCCTGCATTGCGAGTATTTCCACGATCTGCCAGGGCGATAGGACGCGCGTACCGGCACTGGCGGCACCGAGGCGGGAGGCACCGCCGATCAGGCGGGCGATCGATTCCAGGATCGACCAGCCGGCGATGAAGGCGGCGCGAACATGCCCATCCTGGCGCAGCCGCTCGACCTCCGCGATCTGGTCCGCAATCTGCGCAGCACTCGCAGGGGCCAGAGGCATTTCGTCTTCCGGCGCCTCGTTGGCATACAGCACGTCGAGCTGCCAGCCGGGTTCAGCGGCGACGCGCGCAGCGAGATCGGAGAGGTGACGATCGTTCTCCGGTCGGCGCTTCATCCTGACCTCGATGACGACCCCGCCGTCCGGCCCGAGCGCGATCGCGTCCGCCCGCAGCCCGCTCAGGAACGGTGGCATCAGATCGGGCGGCGGCGAGACGATGACATCGTAGCCGCGCAGTTCGTACCGCTCCTTCATCCGTTGCAGGACACGCCGCTCCAGCGTGCCGGCTTGGCCGCTCATGGCACACCTCTCCACTGCATGTCGTCGTCAACCCGCACATAGACGGCGGGCGGCGGTGTTTCCAACGCATCGTTCAGACGCGGTGGCGGGTTCTGAAAATGCCAGGCAACGGCCGGCTCGAACTTCTGGACCACCAGCCGCTCGATGACCCTGTCATCAAGATAGACCACCCCGATGAGAGCAGCCATGATGAGCTTGGCAATATTGTCGATATCACCCTGCATGGACCCCGGCGGGAAATACAGGATCGTGAGGGAAAGCGGCCGATCGTCCAGGAAGGTCCAATCCGAAAGCGCGCCGACGCATGCCCTGGCGTGCTCCGCAACCGTCCGTCGCCACCGGTCCTTCGACGCGCTGCTGGCGGACTGATGCGAAACCGGAATATGCCGGATCAGCACCTCGAGCGGAAACGCGAGACCGCTCACGATGCGCGCACGGCCGTTCTCACGTCTCGACCGGCGTATCCTCCCGCGCGCCCCATTCCGACCAGGAACCGTCATAGAGGGCGCCCCTCGGCAGCCCGGCCTGGACCAGGGCGAGCGTGATGACGGCGGCCGAAACGCCGGAGCCGCAGCTCGTCACCACCGGCCGCGTGCCGTCGGCGCCGGCGGCGGCAAGCCGGGCACGCAGCGTCTCGGGCGGCAGCATCGTCCCCTCCGGCGTCAGCAGCTCGGCGAACGGAAGATTGGCCGCGCCCGGAATATGGCCGCCGCGCAGGCCAGCGCGCGGCTCCGGCACCTCGGCACGGAAGCGGGGCGCCGAGCGGGCGTCGATCACCAGTTCCGCGCCGGTCGCGACATTCGCCAGCATATCGCCCACCCCGCGCAGCCATCCGGCACGCAAGCCCGGCCGGAACGTCGCCGGGGCGACCGGCGGCGGATCGCCGGACTCCGTCGCCCGCCCCTCGGCGCGCCATTTCGGCAGCCCTCCGTCCAGCACCGCGGCCCGGTCATGGCCGAACAGCCCCATCAGCCACCAGCCGCGCGGCGCCGAAAACACGCCGCGCTGGTCATAGAACACCAGCCGGTGCCGGTTGCCGATGCCGAGCGCGCCGACCAGCCGCGCGAACCGGCCCGGGGAGGGAACCATGTGCGGCAGGTCGGTGGCGTCATCGGCAATCGCGTCGATGTCGAAGAACCGCGCGCCGGGCAGGCGGGCGGCGCGGAATTCCGCCGCCGCATCGCGCTTCTCGGCCGGCAGGTAATAGGTTGCATCCAGCACGATCAGATCCGGCGCGCCGATCTCCGCGGCGAGCCATTCCGTCGTCACCAGCGCGCCGTTCACGGCGCACCCCCTCCGGCTGTCCCGGGCACCAGCACGATGCGCCGGTTCTGCCGGCCCTTGCTCTCCATCTTCTGCACCCGCACGGCGCCGATCGCCCCGGTATGGGCGACATGCGTGCCGCCGCAGGGTTGCAGATCGACCGGCCTTTCCCCCGCCCCGATCCGCACCAGCCGCAGCCGTCCGGCCCCGCGCGGCGGCTTGACCGAGAGCGTGCGCACGAGGCCGGGATTGTCGTCCAGCACACGCTCATCGACCCATTCGGCGGTCACCGGATGGTCGGCCGCGATCAGGGCGTTCAGCCCGGCCTCGATCGCGTCGCGCGACGGCGGGTCGGGCAGGTCGAAATCGAGCCGCGAGCGGTCGGCGCCGATCTGCCCGCCGGTCACCGACGCGCCCGGCAGCACCGCACACAGCAGATGCAGCGAGGTGTGCATGCGCATGTGCGCCCACCGCCGGTCCCAGTCGAGGATCGCCCGCACCCGGCTGCCCGGCGGCGGCAGCGATGCCTCGGCGGCCGGCAGATGGCGGATCGCGTCGCCCTCGCCCTTCACCGCCTCGGCAACCGGCATCTCGCCGCCCGCCCAGCGCAGCACGCCGGCATCGCCCGGCTGGCCGCCGGCGCGCGGATAGAACGGCGTGCGGTCCAGCACCACGCCCTCCGGCCCCGCGGCCAGCACCGTCGCCTCGGCGTCGCGCAGGGTCGCATCGTCCAGGAACAGCCGTTCGGTCATCTCCACTCCTCCCGCAACCATTCGCGCCTGTGGCCGAGCCAGAGCAGCGCGATCGTCGTCACCGCATTGGCGAACCGCCCCGCCAGCGCCGCCGACACCGCCGCCTGGGCCGGCCAGACGCGGACGCGGATATCCTCCTCCTCCGCCGCGAGGCCAGCGGTGCCCGCCAGCCCCGCTTCACCCGCATCCGGCGCGGTCACTTCACCGGCATGGAGCGCCACACGCTCATCGCTGCCGCCGGCGGTGAGCAGGAAGTCGCCGATCGGGACGAGGCGGCGGGGAATGAGGCCGATCTCCTCCCCGGCCTCGCGCCGCAGCGTCGCCTCCACGCTCTCGCCGGGGTCGCACAGGCCGGCCGGCACCTCCACCAGCACCGGATCGATCCCGGCGGCAAGGGCGGGCAGGCGGAACTGCTCGATCAGCACCACGGCATCGGCGCGCGGGTCATAGGGCAGCAGCGCCGCCGCGCGCCCGCGCCGCCACAGCTCCCAGGTGCGCGGACCGGACATCCGGCCGTCGAAGCGGCGATGGCGGAAGCGGATGCGCTGGAGCGGGAAGCGCCCGTCCCAGACGGTATCGTCCGCCTCGATCGCGGTGTCCGGATGCGGCGGCAGGGGGGTGGGGCGGGGCATGGCGGCAAACTCTACCGGCCCGGCCCCGACCTGCCCAGCGCCGCCGCGATACGCACACGCCCTTTGGCCATGCCAGCCGATCGCGCCGGCGGTCAGCGCGGGACGGCGCGCCGCGTCCCCTGTCACGACCGCGGCCGGCCGTCACCGGCAGACGCGCCCGCACAGGGCGGCAAGGGCGGCTTCGTGACGCATCGACCACAAAGTCCCCGCCACCAGCGCCAGCACGATCACCGTCTCCATCGCCGAGCCGGTGCGGCACAGCGGCACGCCCCACGACCCGCGCAGCGGCCAGGCGAGCCGCAGGCCGCGCGGCGTCAGCATGTCGGCGGCGAGATGCGACAGGTAGCCGACGACGAGCGCCGCCACCACGCCGCGCCGCCCGCCCGCCTCCGCCAGCAGCGCGAGGAGGCCGAGGACGGCGAGCGCCGAATGGGTGACCCCGCGATGGCCGAGCAGCGCCGCGAGCGCCGTCGAGAGCGGTCGGGTGCGCCGCCCGACCCAGGACGCCGGATGATCCACGTCCGGCAGCAGCGCGCCGGCCGCCGCCAGCACGAGATAGGCCGGATCATACGGGGCAAGATGCAGCAGCGGCGCCGCTGCCAGCCATGCCGCGACGCCGACGACGACATGGGACCGCGCCATCATCCGGCCCGCCTAGCGGCGCCCCCGGCGCCGCGCAAGCCGTTGCCGCTAGACCGCCGGCGCGTGGCGGCGGGCGGCGGGGTCGGCGAGCAGATAGGCGTCGAAACGGGCGGCAAACAGCCGCGCCAATGGCCGCGCCACCGCGGTCAGCCGGAACCCGTCCGCGGTCGGCACCACCAGATCCGCCGGCGCCTGCGCCACGATCCGCCGTGCGATCGATGCCATCGCATCCGCCGCACGGCCGAAACGGGCGTGCAGCCCGTCCGCCGAGAAGGCCAGATCGCACATCACCTGCTCGATCGCCGCCGCCCGCACCAGGTCGTCGCTGCCGAACGCATGCCCGCGCACCGTCGCCAGCCCGCCGGCGGCGATCATGTCGGCATATTCGCGCGTCAGTGCCGCATTCTGGGCATAGCCCTGCGGCAGACGCGAGATCGCCGAAGCGCCGAGGCCGATCAGCACCGGCGTGTCGTCGGTGGTGTAGCCCTGGAAATTGCGGTGCAGCTTGCGGGTCGCGAGCGCATCCGACGGCAGCGCGAAATGGTCGATGCCGCACGCCACATAGCCGGAAGCGGCCAGTATCGTGGCGATCCGGCGCGCCTGCGCCAGCCGCGCCGCGCCGTCGGGCAGCGCCGCCTCCGGAATCAGCCGCTGGCGCGCCAGCCGTGATGGCAGATGGGCATAGCCGAACGCCGCCACGCGATCGGGAGCGAGCGCCAGCACCGCCTCCAGCGTCCGCGCGACCCCTGCCTCCGTCTGATGCGGCAGACCATAGACGAGGTCGATATTGACCGAACGCACCCCGTGCCCACGCAGCAGCCCGACCGCCCGCGCCGTCTCCTCCATTCCCTGCACGCGCCCGATCGCCTGCTGCACCGCCGGGTCGAAATCCTGCACGCCGATGGAGGCGCGGGTCAGGCCGATCGCGGCAAAGGCCGAAGCGGTCTCCGGGCCGAAGCCGCGCGGGTCGATCTCGGCCGCGATCTCGGCCGCCGGGGCGATGCGGAACCGCTCCGCCAGCATCGCCCCGAGCGCGCGGATTTCCGCCGGGGTCAGGATATCGGGCGAGCCGCCGCCGAGATGGACATGCCGCACCTCGTGATCCGCCGGCAACAGCCGCGCCACCCGCCCCGCCTCCGCCGCCACCGCGTCGAGATAGGCCGCCACCGGCGCGTGCCGCCGCACCGCCTGGGTGGTGCAGCCGCAATAGAAGCAGAGCGCGCGGCAGAACGGCACATGGACATAGAGCGACAGCGCCGACCCCGCCGGCAGCGCGGCGAGCCAGCCGGCATGGACCGCCGGGGTGACACGGGTACCAAAATGATTTGCCGTCGGATAGCTGGTGTAGCGCGGCACCGGCGGCGCCGCTGCCGCCACTGTCTCCGGCATGGTCGGTTCGGCTTCCGGCATCGGCCCGCGCTCCCGCTTCCCGGTGCGAGCAGACACGCGACACCGCCGCACGGCCTTGACCCAGATCAAGCCCGGATCGGGCAGGCAGCGGTTGTGCCGCGGGCCGGCGCGCCCTATCTGCGCCCGATCCGTCTGCGGACCCCGCGCGCATGCAGCATTTTCCGATCTTTCTCGACCTTTCCGGCCGCCCCGTGCTGGTGCTCGGCGCGGGCGAGGCGGCTGCGCGCAAGGCCGACCTGCTGCGCCGCGCCGGCGCCGATCTGCGCCGCGCGGCACGCTTCGCGCCCGACCTCCTGGCGGGCTGCGCCCTCGCCATCGGCGCCGACGCGCCGGAGGCGGACCTGCAGGCGCTCGCCGACGCCGCCCGCGCCGCCGGCATTCCCTGCAACATCGTCGATCGGCCGGACCTCTGCACCTTCATCATGCCTGCGATCATCGAGCGCGATCCGCTGACCATCGCCGTCTCCTCCGGCGGCGCAGCCCCGGTGCTGGCGCGGCTGCTGCGCGCGCGGATCGAGGCGGCGGTGCCGCCCGCCTTCGGCCGCCTCGCCGTCCTCGCCGCCCATTTCCGCGACACCCTGCGCCGCCGCCTGCCCGATCTCGGCACCCGGCGGCGCGTGCTGGAACAGGCCTTCACCGGGCCGGTCGCCGACCTCGTGTTCGCCGGCGCCGAGGATGCCGCCGCCGCCGCCTTCGCCGCCGCGATCGAGGGGGCGGCGCCGGCGGAGGGCTGCGTGTTCCTGGTCGGCGGCGGCCCCGGCGCGCCCGACCTGCTGACCCTGCGCGCCCAGCGCCTGCTGGGGGAGGCGGATGCCATCGTGCATGACCGCCTGGTCGGCGACGGCGTGCTCGACCTCGCGCGGCGCGACGCCGTGCGCATCCATGTCGGCAAGGCACGCGCCCATCACTGCATGCGTCAGGAGGATATCAACGCGCTCCTGATCCGCCTCGCGCGGGAGGGGCGGCGCGTGGTGCGGCTCAAGGGCGGCGATCCGTTCATCTTCGGCCGCGGCGGCGAGGAAGTGGAGGCGCTGCGGGCCGCCGGTGTGCGCTGCGAGGTGGTGCCGGGCGTCACCGCCGCCCTTGCCTGCGCGGCGCAGGCGCTGATCCCGCTCACCCATCGCGGCATCGCCCGCAGCGTCATCCTGGTCACCGGCCATACCCGCGAAGGCCGGCTCGATGTCGATTTCGCGGCCCTCGCCCGGCACCGCGGGACACTCGCCGTCTATATGGGCATCGTGTCGCTGCCCCAATTGTCCGACGGGCTGCTGGCGGCCGGGATGGACCCGCGCATGCCGGCGGCCCTGATCGAGCGCGGCGGCACCGCGCAGCACCGGATGCTGCGCGGCACGCTCGGTGATCTCGCCGCCCGCGCGCAGGGCTGGGGCAGCTTCGGGCCGGCCCTGGTGCTGATCGGCGAGGCCGTCGCGCGCGGCGGCGGCCATGCCGGGGCAGCAGTCGCCGAACCCGTCGCGGCGGCGTGATCCCCGCTACTGCGCGACCCAGCCGCCGTCGATCGACAGCGGCGCGCCGGTGATGGTGGAGGCGGCATCCGAACTCAGGAACAGCGCCAGCGCGCCGATCTGCTCGGGGGTGGAAAACTGCGCCAGCGGCTGCTTCTCCGCCAGGAAGGCATGCGTCACCTTCTCGACGCTGCTGCCTTCCTGCTGTGCCCGCGCCTGAAGTTGCTTCTCAACCAGCGGCGTCAGCACCCAGCCGGGACAGATCGCATTGACCGTGATCCCGCTGCCCGCCAGCTCGATCGCCGCCACCTTGGTCATGCCGACGACGCCGTGCTTGGCCGCGACATACGCGACCTTCTGCGGACTGGCGACGAGACCATGGGCCGAGGCGATGTTGATGATGCGGCCCCAGCCGCGCTTCTTCATCCCGGGAATCGCCGCCTTGGTGCCGTGGAACACGCCGGAGAGGTTGATCGCGATCACGCGGTCCCACTGCTCGTCGGGAAACTCCTCGATATTCGCGGTGAATTGGATGCCGGCGTTGTTGGCCAGGATATCGACCGCGCCGAGCGTGCGCTCGGCCTCCGCCACCATGCCGGCAACCTCCGCCGGCTTGCTGATGTCGGCACCGGAGTAGCCGACGCGCACGCCGAAGCGCCGTTCGGTGTCCTGGCGCAGCTTCGCGATCGCCCCGGCATCGCCGAAGCCGTTCATCATGATGTCGGCGCCGGCGCCGGCGAGCGCATGCGCGATCCCCAACCCGATGCCGCTGGTCGAACCCGTCACCAGCGCAACCTTGCCCTTCAGGCTCATATGCTCTCGCTCCTGCATCCGCCGGCCGGCGCCCCTTGACGCCGCCGCCGCAGGCGCCACGCTACCGCACCGCAACAGCGAACGGAAATGACCGAATGGACATCGGCACCCTGCCTGCCGACGGCACGCCGACCACGGGGCGACCGGAAGGATGCGACCGCATCGCGCTGGTGCTGCAAGGCGGCGGCGCGCTCGGCGCGTACCAGGCGGGCGTTTATCAGGCACTTCATGAAGCGCGGCTGGAGCCGGACTGGATTGCCGGGGTTTCCATCGGCGGCATCAACGGCGCCATCATCGCCGGCAACCCGCCGGAACGCCGCCTCGCGCGGCTGCGCGAATTCTGGAATCTCATCACCTCCCGCCAAGTCTGGCTGCTGCCGCCCGACGGCGATGCCGCGCACCGCGCGCACAACATGCTCGCCTCCTGGTACGCGATGGCGCTCGGCCAGCCCGGATTCTTCGCGCCCCGCCCGCTCAATCCGTGGCTCGCGCCACGCGGCAGCCGCGGCGCGACCTCGTTCTACCAGACCGAATTGCTGCGCGAGACGCTGCTGAAGCTGGTCGATTTCGATCTGCTGAGCCGCGGACCGACGCGCTATGCCTGCGGCGCCGTGAATGTCGGCAGCGGCAACTTCATCTACTTCGACAACGCCGAAACGCCGCTGCTGCCCGAGCATGTGATGGCGAGCGGCGCATTGCCGCCGGCGCTGCCGATGGTGCGCATCGGCACGGACTGGTACTGGGACGGCGGCATCGTCTCCAACACGCCATTGCAGCACCTGATCGATCATGTCGGCAACCGGAGCGCGCTCGTCTTCCAGGTCGATCTGTTCAGCGCCCGCGGCCCGATCCCGCGCGACATGGCGGATGTCGCGGCGCGGGAGAAGGACATCCGCTTCTCCAGCCGCACCCGCCTGACCACCGACCGCTACACCCAGCTCTGCACGGTGGAGCGGCAACTGCGCGCCCTGCTCGATCGCCTGCCGGACAACGAGCTGACGGCGGAGGAGCGGGAGCTCAAGCAACGTCTGCGCCATCTGCCGCGGCTCAGCATCCTGCAGATGGTGTATGCGCAAAAAGTGTACGAGGGTGACGCGAAGGACTACGATTTCAGCGCCACCTCGATGCGCGCGCACTGGGAGGCGGGATACCGCGACACCGTCCGCACCCTGCGCCATCGCGACTGGCTCGCCTTGCCGACGGAGGAGGGCGGAATCGCCGTGCACGATATCCATCGCGTCAGCGAATGACGCGCCCTGCGCAGGCTGCGGGCAACGTCAGGCATCCGCCGCCGCGTCAGGCCGGTCCCGCAGGCCGCGGCGCGCGGCGCGCCACCGTCAGCCGCCGGGCGTCGCCTCGCTCGTCGTCACCGGCTTGCCGGCATTGACCCCCGGCACCCGGGCAGCCGGATTGTCCCAGGGCGGCGTGCCCAGATTGAGCTGGCTCGGCGAAGTGAGGCCGCCGGTCAGCGCGCCGGCCCCCGCCCCGGCGCCGGCCCCGATCAGGGCGCCGATCGGCCCGGCCAGCGCGCCGAATCCGGCGCCAATCGCAGCCCCGGTGGCGGCGCCGCCGCCCGTGCGTTCGCTCGTCGTGGTGCCGCATGCCGACAGCAGCAGCAGCCCGCCGAGACCGACCAGTCGAACCTTCCCGCCCATCGCCTGCCCCTTCGCCAACTGTGGCCCGGCGGGCGTACCCCGCCGCGCCAACCGCCAGCCGAACGTGCGGACCCCGGCGCAGTTGCAGGTGTTGGCGTGACAGCGTGAAGTATGGCCGACTTGTCCGGCATCATCCTATCCTGCCTGTGTGCCGTTCCGGGCACGCCTCGACAGGAGGAGAACCGTCATGCAAGCGCCGCGACTTTCGGTCCGCCGCCCGCAATGGATGCAGGAATTCCAGGCCTTCATCATGCGCGGCAACGTCGTCGATCTCGCCGTCGGCATCATCATCGGGGCCGCCTTCACCGCGATTGTGAACAGTCTCGTGAAGGATATCTTCAACCCGGTGATCGGGCTGGCGCTGGGCGGCATAGACTTCAGCAACGTCTTCCTGACCCTCAAGGGCGCGCCCCAGCCGACGCTGGCAGCGGCCCAGGCGGCGGGCGCCGTGACGCTGAACATCGGCGTGTTCCTCAACGCGCTGATCCAGTTTCTGATCGTCGCATTGGTGGTCTTCTGGATCGTACGCGCCCTGAACACGCTCTATCGCAGGCCGCCGCCGACGCCGGAGGTCGCGCCGCCCCCGCTTCAGGAAATGCTGCTGGAACAGATCCGCGACCTGCTCGCCGGGCAGCGGGCGGTCTAGCCGCCGGCCCGCCGTCGCGGGCGTACCGCGCGCGGCGGCGGGCGGCAGGCTGACAGTGTTTGAGGCGCCGGATCAGCCCGCGGCGGCGACCGCGCGCTTCGCCATCACCCCCACCAGATGCGCGCGATATGCGGCGCTGCCGTGGATGTCGCTGTTGAGGTCGTCGGCTGGCGTTGCCACGCCCTCCAGCGCCGCAGCACTCCAGGATTTGGCCAGCGCCTGTTCAAAGCCGGTGTGGCGGAACACGCCGCCCTGCCCCGCGCCCGTCACCGCGACGCGCACACCCGCCGGGCCGCGGGCGACGAACACGCCGACCATGGCATAGCGCGAGGCCGGGTTGGGGAATTTGACATAGGCCGCCGCCTCCGGCACCGGAAATGCGACCGCGGTGATGATCTCCCCCGCCTCCAGCGCCGTCGCGAACATGCCCTGGAAGAACTGGTCGGCCGGGATGGTGCGCCGGTCGGTCCTGACCGTCGCCCCCAGCGCCAGCACCGCCGCCGGGTAATCCGCCGTCGGATCATTGTTGGCGAGCGAGCCGCCGATGGTCCCGCGATAGCGCACCGCCGGATCGCCGATCCCCGCTGCCAGCGCGGCCAGCGCCGGGATCGCCCGCTTCACCTCGGCGGACTGCGCCACCGTGCGATGCGTCGTCATCGCTCCGATCGTCACCGTGCCGTTCGCGACGGTGATGCCGGCCAGGCCGAGCCTGGCCAGATCGACCACCATGCTCGGCTTGTTCAGTCGCTGCTTCAGCACCGGGATCAGGGTCATGCCACCGGCCAGCGGCTTCGCCTCCGGGTCGGCCAGCAGCTTCACTGCGTCGGCCACGCTCGCCGGCTTCTGATACGCGAACTCGTACATCGCCCGATCCTCTCTATTCCGCTGCCATCTTCGGCTGGCCGGCGGCAATGATCGCCCAGATCTTCGCCGGGGTCGCCGGCATGTCGATATGCCGCACACCGAAATCGCGCAGCGCATCGACCACGGCATTGACCACCGCCGGCGGCGAGCCGATCGCCCCCACCTCCCCGCAGCCCTTGGAGCCGAGCGGGTTGTGCGTGCACATGGTGTTTTCCGTCGCCACCGTGAAATTCGGCAGATTGTCGGCACGCGGCATGGTGTAGTCCATGAACGACCCGCTGACGAGTTGCCCGTCGGCGTCGTAGACGGCGTTCTCCAGCAGCGCCTGGCCGATGCCCTGGGCGAGCCCGCCCTGCACCTGCCCTTCCACGATCATCGGATTGACCACGCGGCCCACGTCATCGACGGCGGCGAAATTCACCACCTGGACGACGCCGGTGTCGCGGTCGATCTCGACCTCGCAGATATGGCAGCCGCCGGGGAAGGTGAAGTTCTTCGGATCGTAGAACGCGGTCTCGTCCAGCCCCGGCTCCAGGTCGTCGGGATAGTTGTGCGGGACATAGGCGGTCAGCGCGATCTCGCCCAGCGCCTTGCTTTTGTCGGTGCCGGCGACGGTGAACCTGCCGTCCTTGAACTCCACGTCGCCGACATCGGCTTCCATCAGGTGGGCGGCGATCTTCTTGCCCTTGGCGATGATCTTGTCCATCGCGCGAACCATCGCCGAGCCGCCGACCACGAGGCTGCGGCTGCCATAGGTGCCCATCCCGAACGGGATCTTGGCGGTGTCGCCGTGCACGACATCGACCTGCGCCACCGGCACGCCGAGTTGCTCGGCCACCAGTTGCGCGAACGTCGTCTCGTGCCCCTGGCCGTGGCTGTGCGCACCGGTGAACACGGTGACGCTGCCGGTCGGATGGACGCGGATATTGGCGACCTCGTACAGCCCGGCGCGCGCCCCCAGCATGCCGGCGAGCTTCGACGGTGCCACGCCGCACGCTTCCAGATAGGTGGACATGCCGATGCCGCGCAGCCTGCCGCGCGCCGCCGCCGCCGCCCGCCGCGCCGGGAAGCCGGCCCAGTCGGCGTGCTTCATCGCCGCTTCCAGCGTCGCGAAATAATCGCCGCTGTCGTACTGCACGGCCACCGGCGTCTGGTAG
The DNA here is from genome assembly GCA_021847995.1 of Pseudomonadota bacterium. Lineage (GTDB taxonomy): Bacteria > Pseudomonadota > Alphaproteobacteria > Acetobacterales > Acetobacteraceae > JAFKFJ01. The sequence continues at coordinate 33,129 of JAJZNE010000149.1, forward strand.
GGGAAGGCATCGCGCGGGATGAAGTTGCGCCGCCGCAGCTCCACCCGGTCGATGCCGGTTTCCGCCGCCGCGACATCGACCAGCCGCTCCAGCAGGAACGCCGCCTCCGGCCGTCCGGCACCGCGATAGGCATCCACCGGCACGGTGTTGGTGAACACCGCCTTCACCTCGGCATAGATCGCCGGCGTCGTGTAAACGCCGGCGAGAAGCGTCGCGTAGAGATAGGTCGGCACCGCCGGGGCAAAGGTGGAGAGATAGGCGCCCATATTGGCCAGCGTCGAGACGCGCAGCGCAAGAAACCTGCCGTCCCTGTCGAGTGCCAGTTCGGCGGTGCTGACATGGTCGCGGCCATGCGCATCGCTCATGAAGCTCTCGCTGCGGTCGGCGGTCCACTTGACCGGCCGCGCCAGCCTGCCGGCCGCCCAGGTGACGATCGCCTCCTCGGCATAGTGGTAGATCTTGCTGCCGAACCCGCCGCCGACATCGGGGGCGACGACGCGCAGCTTGTGCTCCGGCAGCGACAGCACGAAGGCGCCCATCAGCAGCCGGATGACATGCGGATTCTGGCTCGTGGTATAGAGCGTGTAGTCCCCGGTCGAACGGTCGTAGTCGCCGAGCGCGACCCGCGGCTCCATCGCGTTCGGCACCAGCCGGTTGTTGACGAGATCGAGCCGCACCCGGTGCGCCGCCGCGGCGAACGCGGCATCGACCGGCCCGGCCTCGCCGATATGCCAGTCATAGCATACATTGCCGGCCGCCGCGTCATGCACCAGCGCGGCACCCGGCTTCAGCGCGTCGGCGATGGTGGCGACGGCCGGCAGATCCTCGAGGTCGATCGCCAGCAGTTCCGCCGCATCGCGCGCCTGCTGCCGGGTTTCGGCGATCACCACGGCGATCGGATCGCCGACATGCCGCACCTTTCCCTCCGCCAGCACCGGATGCTTCGGCTCGACCATCGGCGAGCCGTCCTTGCTGTTGACCTGCCAGCCGCAGGGCAGGCCGCCGATGTTCGCCAGATCGGCCGCGGTATAGATGGCAACCACGCCGGGCGCGGCGGCGGCGGCGGCAGTGTCGATGCTGCGGATCCGCGCATGCGGCCGGTCGCTGCGGCGGATCACCGCGTGCAATTGGCCGGGCCGGTTGATGTCGTCGGTATAATGGCCGTGGCCGGAGACGAAGCGCAGATCCTCCTTGCGACGGACCGCGGCGCCGATACCCTCGAACGGTGGTGCCATCTCGTTTCTCCCCTCAGCGTCGCACGCTTGTTCCGGCGCCGCGGCGGTTCAGCTCGGGCGTCCGGTCGGTTCCGCCTACTCGGCGGCGGCTGCCACCGCCCTGCCGTGCATCAGCGGCCACGCCGCCGCGATCGCCTTGACGATGTTGTGGTAGCCGGTGCAGCGGCACAGATTGCCCTCCAGCCCATGGCGGATTTCCGCCTCAGTCAAGATCGGA
>JAJZNE010000143.1 GCA_021847995.1 Pseudomonadota bacterium
TCAGCGGTCCCAACCGCTCCCACTGCGCATCCGTCAAAACCCCAAATCCCGCATTCTCCATCATGCGCCAGATGTAGGTGCCGCATTCAGGCTATAACAGGGCCTAGAGCTCGTCCGAACAAGAACACGGCCGGACGGGCCATGAATGCGCAGTGAGCATCATAGCATTTGCCCGGTTTTGACCGTGTCAAGCATCTTGATAAATCGCATTACCGCAACAATATATGTTGCGCAGGTATCATCGCTGCTGCATTTCAGCCAGTCCTTTCAATCCGGGTGCAACCGCACCCGCATCCTGCCTGCCACCCCGCACGCCGGGGTGCGGCTGAACGGCAGCGGCCTTTCACGGACAGATCCACATGAACCAAGTACCGGCCCGCCCGCGTGGCGGGCACAGGGCGGCATGGGCGCAGGACGCCGATGCCGCCGCTGCCGCAAGCGACCACATGGCTGCCCTCAAGCATGCACGCGCCGAACACCTTCGCGACAACCTGCGCAAGCTCACCCTCGAGCACAATGTCAGCTTCGCTGAGCTCGCCCGGCGCATCGGACGCAGCAACGGCAACTGCTTCTACAACCTGATGCACCGGCGCTCGAACGACCTGTCGCATGCGACGCTGCGGCGCGTGTGCGATGCCTTCGGCATCACTCTCGACGAGCTGACCGGCCGCCGCGCGGATTATGTGATGCCGGCACCGCCGGCAGCGCAGGTCGAAGCCGCCGGCCGGGTGCAGGACGCGGTCGCCGCGCTCGGTGAGCTCGCGCAGGCGCTCGCGGCGGCACGCGATGCCACCGCGCGCGCCGGGCGGGCGCTGCGCGTGGCCGCTCGCCTGTTGCCGCGCCCCGACCCCAGCGCCGCGCGCTGAGCCCCAAACGCCCTCACCCGCTTCGGGTGGGGGCGTTTTGTGCTTGACACGGCAACCGCCGCCCGTCCCGCGCCAATGGCGGCGGCCCGCGACGATGCCGCCGGCCGGACCCGTCGGCCAATTGCCGCAGCGGCCGACGGCCGCGGTCATCATCGTGCAGGTCACCGGCACCACGGCCGATCACGCGCGGTCGGGGAGCGCCATCGACAAGCAACGTGCGGGGTCAGGTTTGCGGCCCATAAAAGCTGCTTTGCGCTGGCGCGCGCCACCGAATTGGTATCGATGGCTCGGGTCCACACGAGGACCCAGATGCCGCGGCCCGTCTTCTCAGCCGGTCAGGATGCCAGCGCAGCGCCGATCGCCGACGCCTGCGTCGGCGTGCCGGCGGCTGACGCGCGCCTGTCCGGCCGGCGCCGGCCCGGGATCGCAGCGGCTCCCGCCACGCCGTCCGATGCCGCGCTGCGCCGCCTCGTCGCGGCGCTGGCACGGCAGGCGGCGCGCGAAGCCTTCCGCGCGGCCGCGGCGCGCAGCCCGTCCTCCCCCACGCCAACCGAGGTCCGCGATGACTGAGTGCGAGCCCGCGCCGCCCGCTGCCCCGCTGCCCGACCTGCTCCGCACTTCCGATCTCACGGCGAGGTTCGGCTGCTGCGAGCGGACGATCCGGCGCTGGTGCGCCGCCGGTCATCTGGTGCCGCTCCCCGTGGGCCGGTCGGTTTTCTTCCGCTCCGATGACATCCGCCGCCTGATCGTCACCGACATGGCGGCGGACATAGTCAAGCGCGCCACCACTCGCGGGCAACACGGATCAGACCCACATAATGAAGGTTATCCGCACAACAACGACCCCCTGTCCGTGGCTGGGGATTTGGCAAATGACTGAAAGACGCCACCCGTCAGTTCGCCTGAGATTGGTGTATGGCGGGTTCACGAATGTCCGCAATTGTCCGGAGACATGGAGATGCGTGACCGTCACCCCCTCGCCGCCGCCTCCCAGACCCTGACCCCGGGATCGGCGCCCCCGCTCACCGCCGCGGCCGCCAGCGCCCTGATCGCGGGGTGCACCGACCTGCCCGAGCAACAGCGGCGCGACTTGCTCTCGGCCATCAACAGCCTGGTGCGTATCGCCCGCCTGCCGCCCGACCTCGTGCGGATGACGCCGGCGGCGCTGCGCGCCACCCTGCTGCGGCGCAGCGCGGCAGAGTGCGGCCTCGCCCACGGCAGCAAGGCGAATATCGAGTCGCTGCTGCGACGGGTGCTGGTGCTGGCCGGCCTGGCCGATGCGGAGACCGTGCCGCTCGCCGACCGCTGGGTTGCCGCCCTCGACGGACTGGCGGGCAAGGCACGGTACGGGCTGTTCCGCCTCGCCCGGTTCTGCTCGGCGCGCCAGATCGCTCCGGCCGCCGTCGACGCAGACACGTTCACCGCGTTCCGGCAATACGTCGAGGAGCGGGTGCTGGTCGCCAACCCACGCGAGGTGCTGAAGACGGCCCGGCGCGCCTGGAACCGCGCCTGCGACGCCAGCCCCGCCTGGCCGGGCCGCAAGCTGGCCCGGCGGCAGCGCGCGCACGACTATATTCTGCCGCTGACCGCCTTCCCGGCCGGATTCCAGGCCGACCTAGCGGCGCTCGGCGATCGCCTCGCCGGCACCACCTTCGACGACCCGTTCGACCTGCCCGACGGCATGGTGGATCTGGGGCCGCCGCGCCCGCTCAAGCCCAGCAGCATTGCGCTCCGCCAGGACCACTGCCGCTGGGCCGCCAGCGCGGTCGTCGCCAGCGGTGTGGCGATCGCGGAGATCACCTCGCTGGCCAGCCTGGTAACCCCGGTGCGCCGCGCCGGCGATGCCCTGCGCTTCCTCTTCCAGCGCGCCGGCGACAAGCCCTCGCCGGCCGGCATGCACGTCGCCGAGGCGCTGATGATCGTGGCCAAATACGTCGCGCGGCTGCCGGCCGGCGATATCAAACGCCTGCAGGCGTGGAGCAAAACCGTCCGCCTGCAGCAACAGGGCCTGAGCCCCAAGAACGCACGGACGATGCGCGAGGCGCTCGACCCTCCGCGCGATGAAGCGCTGCGGGGGCTGCCGGATGCGTTGCTTAAAGCCGCCGTCGCCTTGCGCGACTCGCAGCCCCAGCGCGCCGCCGCCCTGGCCATGCGCGCCGTGGGTGTGGCGCTGCTGACGCGTGTGCCGTTGCGGCCGGCAAACGTCCTCACGCTGCGCTTCGACCGTCACCTCCATCGCCCCGATCCGCAGCGCGATCGCATCGCCGCCATTTACATCCCGGCGGAGGAGACCAAGACGGGGCGCTCCATCGACGCGGCGGTGTCAGCCGAACTGTCGATCCTGCTGAACACGTGGATCCGCGACTTCCGCCCGCTCATCGACCAGCCCGGCTGCCCCTATCTGCTGCCGGGCGGCGTGCGTGCCGACAAGCCGATCACCCCGCAAGCATTCCGCGACGCGATCAAGGACGCGACGCGCGAGCATGCGGGCGTCGGTCTTTCCCCCCACCAGTTCCGCCACCTCGCCGCGCACCGCTACCTACAGGAGAACCCCGGACACTACGAGACGGTTCGGCAATTCCTTGGTCACGCGACGACCGAGACGGCGCTCCGCTACTATGCCGGCACCGACCAGGCGGCCGCGCTGCAGCGGCTTGACGAGGTGGTCACCCGGGGGCGGCGGACGACCGGCCGCAACAAGCGGACGCGCTGCGCCCCCGCCGCAACCGGCCCCCGCTCCAGGCCGCGCGACGGCGGCAGTGGCGGCGGACGGCGGGGCGCGTAGCATGCCGAGGCCCGCCACTCTCTGCCTGCCCTCCGACCGCTGGCCGGCCACCGATCGGGCGGCGTGGACGCTCGGCTGCACGCCGGACGACCCGTTCGATGACACGCCGCGCCAGGGCGCCGCGCTGGCCCTTCCGAGCCGGTACAAATTCCGCCAGGGCTACGCGCGCTGGCTGCACTTCCTCGACCAGCACGGCTGGCTCGACCCGGCGGAGCCGCCCCTCGCACGCGCGACCGAACCGCGGCGGCGGGCCTACTTCCAGGCGCTGCAAAAGGCCGGCAACAGTCCCTACACCATCATCGGCCGGTTCGCCGAGTTGCGCGCGGCGCTGCGAATCCTCGCCCTCGGTGCCGATGTCGACCGGGTGGGGCGGCTCGGCGGGCGTTCGGTCCGTTCCTGGTTGCGCATGACGCGGCGCGACAAGCCGCTGCCCGACAGCGGCGTGCTGTTCAACTGGGCCGTCGGACTGATGGACCGCGCCGACGAAGAGCCGACGCCGTTGCGCCGCTGCGTCGCCTTCCGCGACGGCCTGCTGCTCGCCATCCTGGCCTGCCGGGGACGGCGGCGGCGCGCAATGCACGGCCTCAGGGTCGGGCGGGAGCTGGTCTGGCGCGGCGGCGTCTGGCGCGTCGAGCTGGGCCCCGACCTAGTCAAGACCAGGAAGGAGGACGATTTCGACCTGCCGGCGCGGCTGACCCCCTATGTCGACCGCTACCTGCAGGAGATCCGCCCGCAATTGCTGGGCGGGCGCGTCGACGACGCGCTGTGGCCCAACTACCGTGGCAAGCGCCTCTCGGCCGATTCGATCACCGCCATGTGCCTGGAGCGCACCGAGGCACGGTTCGGCGTCGCGCTCAGCCCGCACGACTTCCGCCGCGCGCTGGCCACCACGGCGGCGCTGCGCTGCTCCGACGATCCTGGTCTGGCCGCCGCGGTCCTGGCCATCAGCCCCGGCGTCGCCGGGGAGCACTACATCCGCGCCGGCCAGTTCCACGCGACCGGCAAGCTGTCGGATCTGGTCGAGCGGCCCAGCCGGGCAGCGGCCACGAAGCAGCCCGCACCGCCGCCGTCACGCTGATGTCGAAGGCGAGCGCCAGGGTGCTATGCTGCATCGATCGTCGTCACCGGGGAGTGCCTGCATGACCCGCGCCGTGATCGACGCGCGCTATTCCAGCGACAACCAGTCGGCGGCCTCGATCGAGGACCAGGTACGGGAGTGCCGCGAGTTTGTGGCGCGCCAGGGCTGGACGGTGGCGCAGGTCTATACGGACGCCGCCCTCAGCGGCGCCAGTACGCTGCGGCCGGGCTATCAGGCGCTGCTGGCGGCGGCGCGCGACGGCGGCCTCGACGTGGTGGTGGCGGAGGCGCTCGACCGGCTGTCGCGCGACCAGGAGGACACGGCGGCGCTGTTCAAGCGGCTGCGCTTCGCCGGCATCCGCCTCGTCACGCTGTCCGAGGGCGAGATCAGCGAGCTGCATGTCGGGCTGAAGGGCACGATGAACGCGCTCTTCCTCAGGGACCTCGCCGCCAAGACGCATCGCGGCCTGCGCGGGCGCGTCGAGGCCGGGCGCAGCGGCGGCGGAAATGCCTACGGCTACCGCGTGGTGCGCCGGCTCGGCGCGGACGGACAGCCGCGCGCCGGCGCGCGGGCGATCGACGCCGCGGAGGCGGCGGTGGTGACCCGCATCTTCCGTGCCTACGCGGCCGGCGTCTCGCCCAAGCGCATCGCCTTCGCGCTGAACGCCGACGACATTCCCGGCCCGCGCGGCGGGGCCTGGAGCCAGAGCACGCTGAGCGGCAACCGCGCGCGCGGCACGGGCATTCTCAACAATGAACTGTATATCGGCCGGCTGGTGTGGAACCGGCTCGCCTATGTGAAGGATCCGGAGAGTGGCCGGCGCCGCTCGCGCGCCCGCACCGCCGAGGAGCTGACCGTCACCGAGGTGACCACGCTGCGCATCGTCGAGCCGGCGCTGTGGGCGGCGGTGAAGGCGCGGCAGGCCGCATTGGACGCGCGCACCGGGCGGGGCGGCGTGAACAAGACCGTCGACAGCGCCTCCGAAGGCGGTGCGGTGCCGTTCTGGTCGCAGCAGCGGCCGCGCTACCTGTTCTCGGGGCTGATGCGCTGCGGCGTGTGCGGCGGCGGGTTTTCCAAGGTGAGCAAGGAGCATTTCGGCTGCTCGGCGGCGCGCAACAAGGGACCGGCCGCGTGCTCCAACCGGCGCACGATCCGCCGCGTCGTGCTGGAGGCGACGGTGTTGGACAGCTTGCGCGGGCGGCTGATGGACCCGGGCCTGTTCAAGAGCTTCGTCGCCGCCTTCACCGCCGAGTGGAACCGGCTGCAGGGCGCGGCGGCAGCGGAGCAGACGGCGCGGGCGGATGAGCTGAAGCGCGTGACCGAGCAGATGGAGCGGCTGGTCGACGCGATCGCCAACGGCACGCCGCCGGCGATGGTCAACGACCGGCTGGCCAAGCTGGAACAGCGGCGTGTCACGTTGGAAGCCGAGGCGGCGACGGCGGCTGCCCCTGCCCCGCGGCTGCATCCCCATCTGGCGGAGACGTATCGCCGCAAGGTGGCCGACCTGGTGGCGGCGCTGGCGGCGGAGGATGGGGCGGAAGCGCGCGAGCTGGTGCGCGGGCTGGTCGAGCGGGTGACGCTCTCTCCTGAGGGCGACGGCCAGCGGGTGGAGGTGCGCGGCGAGCTGGCGGCGATCCTGGCGCTGGCGCAGGGCGTGAAGCAGGCCAATCGCGCCGTCGGTGGCGCGGGTTCGGGGGATGTTCTTGTGGAGCAAGTCAAGGTGGTTGCGGGGGCAGGATTTGAACCTGCGGCCTTCAGGTTATGAGCCTGACGAGCTACCGGGCTGCTCCACCCCGCGTGGGTGGTGAGGTGGGGTGGGTTGGAGGACCTGGCGGCGACC
>JAJZNE010000053.1:0-24706 GCA_021847995.1 Pseudomonadota bacterium
GGCTCTGGGGGCGCCTCAAGGAATGGCGGGCCGTCGCCACACGCTACGAGAAAACCGCCCGATCCTTCCTCGGCGTCCTCTGTCTCGCCGCAACAGCCGATTGGCTCAAGCCATAACAGAGCCTAGGCCGAGCGCGCAGAGGATCAAGAAATTGCCGATCTTCAGCACCGCGCGCTGGAAATGCGAGACCGCGCCGGCGGTCTCGACCAGCCGCGCGGTCTTACCGAGATAGGTGGCCATCCCGGTCGCGGTCACCTCGGCCTGCATTTCACCCTGGCGGATGATCGAGCCGGAATAGGCATCGTCGCCGCGGTGCTTGTCCACGGGCAGGGATTCGCCCGTCAACGCCGACTGATCCACGCTGAGATAGGCGCCCGAAAGCAGGTGGATATCGGCCGGTAGGATGCTGCCCAGGCTGACCTGAATCACATCGCCCGGCACCAGCAGCCGCGCCGGCAGATTCTGCCACACCCCGTCGCGCAGTGCGCGCGCCTGCAACGCCAGTCTCTGTTTCAGCGCCTGGATCGCCGTGTCTGCCTTGTATTCCTGCCAGAACCCGACCCCGGCGTTGAGCATCAGCATGGTGACGATGATCGCAAAATCGGACCAGTGCCGAGCCAGCCCGGAGAGGACGGCGGCGATCTCGATCATCCAAGGGATCGGCCCCCAGACATAAGAGAAGAGCCGCGCCAGCACGCTGGAATGGGCCTCGACGAGGGCGTTCTCGCCATAGCGGTCGAGACGGGCACGCGCTTCCTCGGAACTCAGACCGTGCGGCTCGCCATTCATCTCCGGATGGGCTGCGGGCTGAAGCGCCTGTGGCATCGGTGCGTTGCTATCGGTCATCGCCCGACCTCGTCCGGATCGCGGAGGGCTTCCCCGGTTTCAGGTTCCGGGGCGGAGTGCAGGAACGGATCGATATGGGCGCGCGCGAGCGGACGCGCCTCCGATCCCAACCGAAGGACGATGCAATGCGCATGCACGTCACGCCCGCCGGCCTCCTGCAGCGCCGCCAGCGCACGCTGTTCCGCCGTCGGATCGAAGACCCGACCCGGAGCACCATGCCGCCCTGCCGGATCTGCGCCACCTCGCGCGCCGCATGATGTTGCGCGACCGTCCCGGCCGATAGCCCGCCGAGCCCTGCCCCCACTTCCAGCTCGACCCGTGAGGCGCAGGCGGTCACCACCGAGCGCGGGGCGGCGGGTTCGTCTTCCAGGGATGCCGCACCCGGATACAGGCGAGGGATCGTCGCACCGCTGCCGCCCAGCACTGAGAGTTGCGCGCGGTCGAACCCGCCATGTTCCCGCGCATCGACAGCCGCCTCCAGCGCCGGCGCGTCGGCGAAGACCGCGACCGCCTCGCGGATGCCGAAGCACCATCGCTCGGCTTCCGGTGGCGGTCTGGTGGGCGACGGCGCGAAGGACGCCTGGTGGGCCGCGGCCGGTGCGCAGTCGCGCGGGCAAAGCACGGCACCGAGCCGGCGGCTGGCAGAGGGCCCGGACCGCCACTGATCGAAACGCTTCATCCTGAGCATGGCCAATGCGTTCAAGCGCACACTGACCGCGCTGGGATCGGCCGCCGCCAGCGCGGAGCCGAATGCCGCCAGGGTCATCGGCGAGCACGCGCGGACCGATCACCGCGTCCACCACCACCGCCAGGACCCAGTAATGTTGTTCGAGCCGCGCCTCGACTTCGAGCACGGCGCGGGAGGTAACCAGGGCATATTCGCCGCGGCCGCCAGACCCGTAGGCAACGCGATCGAAATCCTCGTCGATCATGTAGTCCCGATAGGATACGAGATTGAATTCCTGGGCACCGCCGGCGCTTATGGTATCAGCTACGAGCACGCGGGTTGGTTCACGCGGCGGGATCGTTAGTAAATATAGTGGCATGACAGCCTCATGGCGCGACGGCATGCAAGCCGCCTATTCGGCAAGTTTGACCCAGCGTGAATGAGGCTTCGATGATCTGGATCAAGCGCCTGCAGGAGCAAAAGGCCGTCGTGAGGCGAGGGGCCCAGATCCGAAGCTCCGAGACGGCCTCAGCAGTGCTGCGACCTGATCACGGGATCGTCTCCCCGCCTCACCGTCATAGTGCTATGGCGCAGAAATAGTGCTCATCATCGTCTCCGGTGGCACGCCACTTCGGTATAATACCAGCCCGCCTAACCCTCGACTCTCGCCGGGGGCTTCCCGAATCACGTGAAGATCGATTCTGTGGGTGACGTCGTTACTCACAGGAGAGTCCGCCGATGGGCCAGCCGATCGAGATCACCCGAGCCGACCTCTCGGCCGCTGCACTGCGCAGCCTGGCCGGCAAGAGCGGCGATGCCGCGGTCGTGCGCCGGCTGTTGGCGATCGCGCCGGTCCTGCATGGGCGGCCTCGCGAGGAGGCCGCGTCGCTGAACGGGATGACCAGGCAGACCCTGAGCGACTGGGTGCATCGCTACAATGCCGAGGGCGTGGTGGGGCTGCGGTCGCGGACCGGCCCCGGGCGGCCGCCATTCCTGACCGAAGCACGGATGGAGGAACTGCGAGAGATCGTGCTCGCAGGGCCAGACCGGGAGCGGCATAAAGTGGTACGTTGGCGATGTGCCGAGTTGTGCGACGAGGTTGCCGAGCGATGGTCGGTACGGGTGTGTGAGCAGACCATGGGGAAATGGCTGCGCCGACTGGAGATGACCAGGCTGCAGCCGCGTCCGTATCATCCCAGGAAGGATGCCGCGGCCGAGGTGGCTTTTAGAAAAACTTTCCCGGCCTGGTGAAGGAGGCATTGCCCGACACGGCCGCGGGCAAGCCGATCGAAATCTGGCTGCAGGACGAAGCCAGGGTCGGGCAGCAAGGTTCGCTGGAGTACATCTGGGCACCAATCGGATCGCGCCCTCGTGCGGTGCGCGATAACCGCCATGACTCGCTCTACTTGTTCGGCGCATTGTGCCCGTCTCGCGCAGTTGGCGCTGCGATCATCATGCCGGCGGCCAACAGCGAAGCCATGAGCGAGCATCTGAAGGAGATTGCCTCCCAGGTGGCACCAGGGGCGCATGCCGTGCTGGTGTGCGATGGCGCCGGCTGGCACCAGGGTGGTGACCGGCTCCAGATCCCCGACAATGTCACTTTGTTGCCGTTGCCCCCCTATTCACCGGAATTGAACCCGATGGAGAACGTCTGGGACTACCTGCGCGGCAACAAGCTCAGTCATACGGTGTGGGACACCTACGAAGCGATTGTCGAGGCCTGCGCAGAGGCATGGCGCTTTCTCATCGGCGATCCGGAGCGGATCAGGACGATCGCCACTCGCACCTGGGCGTGTGTCAGTGTTTAGGCGGGTTGGTATAAGACGGGTTAGAACAGATTTCCGCCAAGCCTGGCCGGGCCATACGGCACAAGGACGGCATATGCGGCGCGGAACGAGCCGGAACGGAGCGGCCCGATGGGCGACAGCGGCGTCAGCGACGCACGTCCCGGTGGTGTCCGACCGGCAGCACCAGGATCAGCAGCACGTCATCGTGCAGCGTGTGGATCACCCGCCAGTCGCCGACACGGAGCCGCAACGTGCCGTCGCTCAGGGCCTTCAGGTTGGGCGCGGCATGCGGGTCGAATGCGAGGCGGACAAGGCTGTTGGCGATGCGCTGAGGCATCGGCCCAACAGGAGCGTCTCTGTCTCCGTTCGGCGGCGGACGTGAAGCGAACCGTCCAGGTCACGCCGCGTCAGGGTCGAGCGTGATTCCGCAGCGCGCGGCAAGTTCTTCCGGTGTGGTTCCCGTCGGCCGGCCCTCGGCCTCCCGGCGGGCAATCGCTTCCTCGGCCAGCGCTTCCTCGGCCAGCCGGGAGTCCTGTCCGTCCTCCCGTGCTTTCAGCACCGCCACGTCCCCGGTCGGCACCAGCGCGGCCACGGGGCGCCCCTCGCGCGTCACCACCACCCGCGCCTTGCCGTGCTCGGCACGCGTCACCGCCTCGGCAAACGGGGCCGGTGCGGCATCGGCGGGCAGCGGACGGGCAAGGGCGGCGGACATCGAACACCTGACGTTGGAAACCCTGAGCCTACGCAGGGCATCGGGGCCAGGAATGCGAGAACGGAACCGGATAGCGCGGAACGGGACCGGACATATGGCCCCCACCGAAGCCGACCCGGTGGGCTGACCGATGCGCTACGCCCATGCCGTGGACGTGATGCAAGCCGCTGTCAGCCTGACAGTGCCTCATCACAAGGCGGGCGCAAGGCGGTCGCGCGCAGGGCGCGCGGCCGCCCCGGTGCCGCTGCTCAGAAGAAGCCCAGCGCCTTCGGGCTGTAGCTGACCAGCATGTTCTTCGTCTGCTGGTAGTGGTCCAGCATCATGTGATGCGTCTCGCGCCCGATGCCGGACTGCTTGTAGCCGCCGAACGCCGCGTGCGCCGGATACAGGTGGTAGCAGTTGGTCCACACCCGCCCGGCCTGGATCGCGCGGCCGAAGCGATATGCGCGCGTACCGTCGCGGGTCCACACCCCGGCGCCGAGGCCATAGAGCGTGTCGTTGGCGATCGCCAGCGCCTCCTCGTCGTCCCTGAAGGTGGTGACGGAGACGACGGGGCCGAAAATCTCCTCCTGGAAGATGCGCATGCGGTTGTGGCCGGCGAAGATCGTCGGCTTGATGTAGAAGCCGCCTTCCAGGTCGCCACCCAGATGCGCCCGCTCGCCGCCGGTCAGCACTTTCGCACCTTCCTGCCGGCCGATGTCGAGATAGGAGAGTATCTTCTCCAGCTGGTCGTTCGATGCCTGCGCACCGATCATCGTCGCAGGGTCGAGCGGGTTGCCCTGGATGATCTTCTGCGTGCGTGCGACCGCCCGCTCCATGAAGCGGTCATAGATGCTCTCGTGGACCAGCGCGCGCGACGGGCAGGTGCAGACCTCGCCCTGATTGAGCGCGAACATGGTGAAGCCTTCGAGCGCCTTGTCGAAGAACTCGTCATCTTCCGCTGCCACGTCGGCGAAGAAGATGTTCGGCGACTTGCCCCCCAGCTCCAGCGTCACCGGGATCAGGTTCTCGCTCGCGTATTGCATGATCAGCCGGCCGGTGGTGGTCTCGCCGGTGAAGGCGATCTTGGCGATCCGCTTGTTCTGCGCGAGCGGCTTGCCCGCCTCGATGCCGAAGCCGGTGACCACGTTGACCACGCCGGGCGGCAGCAGGTCGGCGATCGCCTCCATCATCACGAGGATGGAGAGCGGCGTCTGCTCGGCGGGCTTGAGCACGACGCAGTTGCCGGCGGCCAGCGCCGGGGCGAGCTTCCAGATCGCCATCAGCAGCGGGAAGTTCCACGGGATGATCTGGCCGACGACGCCGAGAGGTTCGTGGAAGTGATAGGCGACGGTGTCGTGGTCGATCTCCGACAGCGCACCTTCCTGGGCGCGGATGGCGCCGGCGAAGTAGCGGAAGTGATCGACCGCAAGAGGCAGGTCGGCGGCGGTGGTTTCACGGATCGGCTTGCCGTTGTCGATCGCCTCGACCATCGCCAGCAGGGGCAGCTTCTCCTCGAGCCGATCGGCGATCCTGTTCAGCACGCGGGCGCGCTCGGCTGGCGAGGTACGGCCCCAGGCGTCCTTCGCGGCATGCGCGGCATCCAGCGCGCGCTCGATATCCTCGGCGGTGGAGCGGGCATGCACGCTGACGGTCTTGCCGGTGATCGGTGAGGGATTCTCGAACGTCATCCCCTTCGCCGGCGGCACCAGCTTGCCGCCGATCCAGTTGTCGTAGTGCGAGCGGAGCGAAATTTGCTTCGCCACCTCGCTCAGGGCCTTCTCGACCATGGTCTTTCCTTTCTCTCCCGTGTGAAGTTCCGCGGCGCTCCGGTCGCCTCGCCGCAGCCGTCGCGATTGCGTCCTCAATCCCCGGTTTGGACGCTTTTGAGGAAGGCGAAGATTTTTATGAAGTCTTCGTGGCTGAAGACGCCGCTCCAGTTCGGCATGCCCTTGGCGGGGCGGCCGTGGGTGACGGTGGTGAAGAACACCTGCTCCATGTCGTCGCCGTAGCGGTGTTGCAGCAGGCGCAGGTTGATCCGCCGTTCCGACTGTACCGCGTCCGGCCCGTGGCAATGGGCGCAGGTGCCGTTGAAGATCTCCCGGCCTTCCTTGATTTCCGTGGCAGTGTCGTCCGCCACCAGCGCCAGCGACGGCACCGGCCCGGCATCCGCCAGCGTGATCGGCGGCCCCCCCGGCAGGCCGTAGCGCGCCGCCATCGCCGGCATCTCCGCGCGCACCCGGTCCAGCACGCCCGCCACCGCGTCGCGCAGCGCCAGCTCCCTGCGGGAAAAGCCGATCGCTGCTTCCCAGCGCATCCCGGGCCCGTCCAGCGGCACCACACGCCAGCGGTCATGCTGCGCGGCATGGTTGACGTAGCCGGCAACCGGACCCCAAAGGATCGCCGCATCCGCCGCGCCCGAGGCCAGGCGCTGCATTCCCTCCTCGGCGCTCATCACCGTCACCGTGGTGATGTCACCCCGCGTCGCCAGCAGGCTCTGCGGCGGCGAGGCGAACTGCACCGCGACCCGCATCCCCTTCAGGTCGTCGAGCCGCAGCACCGCGTGGTCGTTCGGCGTGACCAGCGCGTAGCCCATCTCCAGGATCGGTTTGGACAGCACCAGCCGCGGCCCCATGAAACCGGCATCGGCGGGCAGCCCGATCGCAAGGTCGCATTGCCCGGCCAGCAGCGTCGTGCGCAGGTTGCGCTTGCCCCAGTAGGACAGCGACCAGACCGGCTGCAACTCGCGCCCCAACGCCTGTGCGATGCGCTGGCCGATTTCCAGGTAGAGCCCGGGCGTTCCCGACTGCTCGCTGCTGAACGGCAGGTTCGCGGGGTCGGCGCAGAGCCGCAGCGGCGCGGCGGCCCCGGCGGCGCCGGCGGTGCAGACCGCGGACGCTGCCAGCAGCAGGAAGCGGGCCGCATTGGCGGCCCGCCCCCGTGCCTGGGCAAGAAAGCCCGACATCACTCGGAGAACACGAACAGCGCGCCGCCCTGCGGGGTGGCGGCGGTCATCTTCTTGCCGACATCGCCGAGGAAGGCGGGGATCGACTCCGTCCGTCCGACCACGACCGCGACATACTGCTTGCCGTCCACCGCATAGGTGACCGGGCCGGCGCCGATGCCCGACCCGAGGCCGACATGCCACAGATCCGCGCCGGTCCTCGCGTCATAGGCGTGGAACATGCCATGCAGGTCGCCGGCGAACACGAGACCCCCGGCCGTTGTCGTGGTGCCGCCGTTGAACGGCAGGTCTTCCTTGACGCCCCAGACCTTCCTGTGCGCCACCGGATCCCAGGCGATCAGCTCGCCCATGTAGCCGCCCGGGCCGGGATGGGTCGGGAACTCGGCGCCGAGATAGAACACGCCCTTGCGGTAGTTCACCTCGCTGACCGACCAGTCCATGCAGATATTGTTGGACGGGATGTAGACGAGGCCGGTTTCCGGGTTGAACGACATCGGCTGCCAGTTCTTGCCGCCCAGCAGGTTCGGGCAGACACCCTTCACCGGATGGTCCGGCCCCGGCCGCATCGCAGGATCCTCGACCGGCAGGCCAGTCGCGATGTCGATCTTCTCCGCCCAGTTGGTGGGGACGAATTTCTCGGCCGAGATCAGTTTCCCGGTCTCGCGGTTGACCACATAGAAGAAGCCGTTGCGGTCCGCCTTCATATAGACCGGCGTCGATTTGCCGGCGACCTGGATGTCGCCCAGCACCAGCTCGTTGACACCGTCGTAGTCCCAGGCGTCTTCCGGCGTCGACTGCACATACCACTTGATGCTGCCGCTGTCGGCATCCAGCGCCAGCGTGCTGGAGGTATAGAGGTTGCGCAGCTTGCCGTAGTCCGAATTGCCGGTGGAGCGAACGACGGAGTTCCACGGTCCCGGATTGCTGGTGCCCCACAACACGGTGTTGGTCCTGGCATCATAGGAGCCGACCAGCCACGGTGCGCCGCCGCCATGCTGCCAGGAATCGCCCTTCCAACTGTCGTTGCCCGCCTCGCCAGGGCCGGGGACGGTCCAGGTCTTCCAGACCTGCTTGCCGGTGGCGATGTCATAGGCCTGCAGGCTGCCGCGGGCACCGTATTCGCCGCCGCCGAAGCCGGTGATCACCAGGTTCTTCACCACCAGCGGCGGCGAGGTGATCACCGAGCCCTGCTTGTAGTCCACCACCTCCGCGGTCCATACTTCCTTGCCGGTCCCGGCATCGACCGCCGACAGCTTGCCGTCCAGCCGGCCGACGAAAATCCTGCCGTCGGCATAGGTGACGCCGCGGTTGTTCACGTCGCAGCAGGCATATTGCAGCACATCGTCGGGGATTTCCGGCTCATAGACCCACTTCGTCGCGCCGGTGCGGGCATCCAGCGCATAGACGTATTTCGGCCCCCACGAGGTACCGACATACATCGTGTCCCCAACCACGATCGGCGAGTTCTCGTTCGACCGCAGCGAGCCAAGTTGCAGCGAAAACGCCAGTTTCAGATGCCCGACATTCTGCGCATTGATCGCTTTCAGCGGCGAATACCGGGTATTGTCGTACCCGTGCCCATACATCGCCCAGCCGCTCGCATCCGCAAGCGCCTTGTCCAGGGCCTCATCGGCCCGCGCGCCGCCGGTGGCGGCCGCAACAACCAGCGCCGTCGCGGCGACCCCCCGCAACAGGCCCGTGTATCGTCGTGTCATAGACCGCTTCTCCCCTGCTGGACCTTGAAGGCTGCCCGGTTGCGATGCAGCCGGCGCACCGTCATCGGATCGGTGTTGGGCGGCAGGATGGCCGGAAGCGCGACGGTAGGCTATTATCCATAGGTCGAATGGCGCAGCGCGCCTTCCCCGGACTATGCAGGAACACGCTTCGGATTGCCGCCAGGGAGGATAGGCGGATGCAGAACGTCCTGATCGCCGACGATCATCCGCTGTTCCGGGAAGCCATCCGGGACGTGGTCGGCCGCCTGTTCGCCGCGCGCGGCTGGCCATTCAGGTGCCTGGAAGCGACCGAGACACGCGAGGTGTTCGAGGTCGTGGAGCGTGAGGATGACCTCGATCTCATCCTTCTCGACCTGTTCATGCCGGGGGCCAACGGGCTGGCCGATCTGGCGGATCTGCGCAACAGGCTGCCGGCAACACCGATCATCGTCATCTCCTCGCTGGAGGATGCCACCGTCATCCGCCGCACACTCGCGTGCGGCGCAGCGGGCTTCGTGCCGAAATCCCTGTCGAAGGAACTGATGACGGCGGCGATCCAGGCCGTGCTGTCCGGGGGCGTCTACGACCCGGTTGCGAACGCACCGGCCGGCGCGCCTCCGGCCGCAGCCGGGGAGCCGCTCACGCCGCGCCAGATCACCGTGCTCGCGCTGCTGTCCAATGGCCGTTCGAACAAGCAGATCGCCAATGAGCTCGATATCGGCGAAGTCACGGTGAAGGCGCACATGACGGCAATCCTGCGCAAGCTTGGCGTCACGACGCGCGCGGAGGCGATTGTCGCGTTCCAGCGCGGCCAGCTTGCGCGGCTACAGCATCCGGGACTCTGATCAGCCGGTCGCGGAGCGGCCCAGCAGATAGCTCATCATGGCGCGCAGCCGCGGCGGGCTGATTGGCTTGGTCAGAAAAGCCTGGCCAATTCTCTTCATTTGTGCGCGCAGCTCTGCCGAGTGGTCGGCGGAGACCACCAGTGCCGGCAGGCGGTCGCCGAAATGGCAGCGCAGCACGGCCAGTTCATCCGTGCCCAATGCGCCGCCATCCAGATGATAGTCGATCATGACGCACGCCGGCGCCATGCCGAGCACGGAGAGATGCTTCAGCCCTTCCGTCACGGAGGCCGCCGTCACCAGCCGGCAACCCCAGGATTCGAGGACGGCCCGCATCGCATCGAGAGCCGCCGCATCGTTGTCGATGACAAGAACGCACCTGCCGTCGATAGCGCTGGTGGGTGCGGCGGCGGGCTCCGGAGCTTCCGCCGTCTCGGCTGCCGGGGAACAGGGGGCACTGACGGCGAAGCATGAGCCACGGCCGACCGCACTGGTAAGCTCAACGCGAAGGTCGAGCAGGCGGGCGATGCGATCGACAATAGCCAGCCCCAGCCCGAGTCCCTTGCCGTCCCGCCGCGGCGCGTTCCCGAGGCGATGGAACTCCTCGAAGATTTCCGACCGCTTTTCCTCCGGAATGCCGATCCCGCTGTCCCAGACCTCAATCGAAAGCCGCTCGCCCCGGTGCCGGCACCCGATGAGCACGCGCCCCTCTGCGGTGTAGCGGATCGCGTTGCTGATCAGGTTGCGCAGTACGCGCTCAAGCAAATGACGGTCGGTGCTTACGTTGGCGCTGCACGGCACCACCCGCAGGTCCAGTCCCGCGGCGCGGGCCTGCGGCCTGTATTCGTCGGCGAGCCGGACGAGCATGCCGCCGACCGCGACGTTCGTCAACGTGACCGGCCAGACGCCGGCATCGAGCCGCGAGATGTCGAGCAGGGTGCCGAGCAGTTCATCGATCGAGTCAAGCGCGGCATCGACGCGGCCCAGCAGCTCGCGCGCCCGCTCTCCCGCCGTCTCCTCGGCCAGCGCGCCCAGGAACAGCCGCGCGGCGTTCAGCGGCTGGAAAAGATCGTGCGTGGCCGCCGCAAGGAACCGGGTCTTGCCGAGATTCGCCTGCTCGGCCTCCGCCTTGGCCGTGAGCAGCGCCTTTTCCGCCAGTCGCCGCTGCGACACTTCGAGCATGAGCTGGCGTGTCAGGCGCGTCAGTTCCGCCGTGCGTTCGCTGACGCGCGTCTCAAGGGTGATTGCTGTACGGAATAGGGAATAGCCATCCGCGCCCTGGGCATCCATGTCGCGCTCGACCCGGTCCATGAGCACCCGGTTGATCTTGCGCAGCTTCATCAGCTCGTCGTCGGGGTCGCTTGCGTTGCACCCGCGCGGTCCGGCGGCAGAAGACACGGCTAATCCCCGGCGTTGAAGCCGGCGCCGATGAACACGCCGGTGAATGTGTGGTTCACATGCATCCCGGCGAACTGCTCGCCGTACGTGCTGAAGCCGATGACGTTGTTTTCCGCCAGGATCCGGCCGGCGATGTGCTTCACCTGCCGGGTTTCCGCCTCCAGGCTGCGGAGTATGCAGTCGAATCCGATGACGAGCAGCGGCTCGCCGAGCTCCTGCCGCATATCCGCAAAGAACTTCCCGAGGTTTTCAATCATGTTTTCATGGCGGCCCAGTGTCAGCACCACGCCTTCGTCGATCGCGCAGAAAAATGTCAGGCTATGGTCCGGGTTCAGCTTCTGGATCGACCGCACGTAGTAGTCACCTCCTACGCGCACCATGACGGGATGTTCGGCGAACATCATCGGCGTCAGCGCGTCGTAGCTCAGTCCCACGATGCGTGCGTATTCCGGGCCTGCCGGCACGGCATTGATTTCCGTCACCACGCGCTGCCGCGGGTCGGCGCCGGTGACCACCATGCGAATGTCGCTGCCGGTGAAATGCTGTAGCCGGAAGGCACCGAAGCGCCGCCGGGTCTTCACAAGCGACAGGATCGCGGCGTCGCGGTGGAAACGGCCGCCGAAATAGACATGCGTGTGCTCCAGCCGCATGTCGTCGCCGGCGGAGCCGCCGATCAGCGGTACCGGAGCGAGCCGGCGGTAGAGCGCGCTGAGCACGAGTTCCTCGGTGGTGCACATGCCGTCGATCAGCAGCAGGGCGAATGTGTCCGATGGATCGGCGGCCCCTCCGCGCTCGGCCAGGGCGGCGATCAGCGCTTCCGTGGCAGCCGCCCCGGCCGGAATCTTCAGCGACGAGATATCGGGAATCAGCCTGGCGACGGCGCAGCATTCGGCGGACGACAGGCTGAAGCCGCTGATCGACCCTTCGCTGTAGCCAAGCGGGGTAATCTCGCCCGCCGTCGTGCATCCGACGACGATGGTATCGCCGAATTCCCGGACGATGGCCGATGCGAGCGCATCCAGGTCGAACAGGGGAGAACAGAAGAAAGCCACCAGCGCGGCGGCAGGCTGGTGCAGGAGCTGGTGCAGTTCGCGCGCGGCAACGTCAGCCGAGCGAGCCATTGAAAATCCGCGCCGGATGCCGTTGGTGCGCTCCATTCCGCGTTCCTCCGCCACGCTTTCTCCCCGTCGTCATTCTCCGACGGGTGAAGCCCGCGAGCAACCATAATCGACCGGTGGGTCTGCGCTTCAGGCAATGCACGATCATGAAGCCGGGCGTGAACTCGGCCTGAGGTCTATGCGCAGGGCGCATGGAATTGCGATAGGGATGCCGGTTGCTCCATTGCCGTCTGGCTGTCAATGACCGCCCCGCGTCCGGTTTCGCCGCCGGACCCCACTGTCAAGGTTCCGGGGAGGACACGATGCCCGCCGCATCTGGCGTGTCACCGTGCTGGTGTTGCTCGCCGTCATCCCGCTGAACCTGCTGTCGTCCATGGTGGCGCTGATCGCGGCTCCGACGGCGGCTTCCCTGCTCGGCGGGTTCGGCCCCGCCACCGGCAAGTTCATCATCGCCGGAACCTGCGCCATCGCGCCGGTCGCCGGCATGTTCGTCTTTGCCATCCTGTATTTGGGCATCCTGACCGATGCCGCCATGCTCAAGGCGATGGCGCACGCCGCGGTGGCGCAGATGCCGCCGGCCGCGGGGCGGCACATCCCGTTCCCGTTCGGTGCTTCGCTGCTGACGACCGTGGCCGCGGTCGCGTTCGGCGTGCTGCCGCTATGAGGACCATCGGCTGCGGCGCCGGATTCGCCGGCGACCGCATCGAGCCGGCGGTCGAACTCGCCGAACGTGGCGATCTGCACTATCTCGGCTTCGAGTGCCTGGCCGAGCGCACGATCGCGCTGGCGCAGGCGGAGCGGCTGCGTGACGCCGATCTCGGCTTCGATCCGCTGCTGGTCGCTCGGATGGAGGCGGTGCTGCCGGCCTGTGCGGCGCGCGGCGTGCGCATCCTCACCAACATGGGCGCCCCCAATCCGCGCGGTGCCGCGCGTGCCGTCGCTTCCGTCGCGCGTCGCCTCGGTCTCGCCGGGATGCGCGTCGCGGCGGTCACCGGCGACGCCGTGCTGGACATCGTTCGGAACGGCATCTTCCCGCTGCTGGAGCGGCCCGGCAGCGTGGGTGATCTCGGCGCCTCGATCCGCACGGCAAATGCCTCGGCTCGGTGCTGCTCGAACTGGCGTTGCCTGGGCGGCAGGCCGCCGCCGGACCCCGTGCGGGCGCTGGATGAGCAGGCGGTCTATCGCCGCCGCGCCAGCACCGACGCCGCCGCCTCGCGCGCGCGCCGTGCGCGTGCTGTGGGGTCCAGCGTGCGTGCCAGCGTCGCCGTCGGAACCTCCAGGCTCACCGGCAGATCGCGCGGCAGCGGATGCAGGATCGCGTCGAGATCGATGCCTCCCTCGCCGGGAAACATCCGCTCGGCGCGCGCGGTGTGGATCATCGCCGCGGTGTCCGCCGGGCGGCCTGAAGGGGCATCGCAGAGCTGCACGTAATGCAGCCACGCGCGCGGCAGCGCCGCCAGCTCGGCCGGGTTGCTTCCGGAACGGTCGAAATGCAGCGCATCGACCAGGATGCCGCCGTTCGGCCGCGCCGCCGCGCCGACGATGCGGACCGCGGCGGCAAGGTCGGGAACCGTGGTCCACGGCATGAATTCCAGATCCATGCTGAGGCCGAACGGCGCGCCGAGGTCGCACAGCAGCGCGAACCGTTCGCAAAGCCGCGCCGGGTCGGGATCGTCGCCCGCCACCAGCACCGCACGCGCGGAAAGCCGCGCACCGGTTTCGAACAACGGCAGGAAGCCGCGCGGGTCGGTGGCGGGGCCGAGACGCACGATCTCCAGGTCAAACACGCCGACACCGGTCGCCGCCATGCATGCCAGCGTGTCACGCAGCAGCGCCGCATCCGCCATCAGCGGATAGGCGACGCCATCCGGGGTGGCCGGCAGCAGCCGCAGGCCGGCATAGCGGTAGCCGGCACACGCCGCGACGCCGATCGCCGCCGGCGGCGCCTGGTCGAGAATGGTCAGATGCGCGAGCGAGAAGGCGGTTTCCATCGCCGGTCCGGCGCTCAGTGCAGGGGGGAGATGTCGGCGGGCAGACAGATCGTGGAGTGCATCTCGGGCGTCAGCCAGCCGGTGCTCTTCGGCGGCCAGATGCCGCGCTGCACCGCCTCCGTCCGCAGCGCGGCACGCTGGGTGAGGTCGGCATAGGGCCAGAGATGGCTGATGCGCGGTGCGCCATCCAGCGTGTACATGGCGACGATCATCCTGGAGAGCGCCATGCGCGCCGGCAGCGCCTCCGCCCAGGCGGCGAGAGTGGGGGTAAGGCCGCCGATCTTCAGCACATAGCTGCGCAGTTCATAGATCGCGCCGTAGGCGCCGGGTTCGACCGGCGGGATGTCGGGAAACGGCCGGTAGCGGTCGATCGCGATCGCGGCCAGCAGATCGCCGCAGCCGAACGGGCTGGCGCTGCGCAGCACACGTTCGCGCTCGCGCGCCTGTGCCGCCTCATCCGCGAAGCCGCGCAGGACGAAGATGCGGTTGAGCGCGCCGATCTCGGCGATGAAGCAGCCGAGCAGCCGTCCGCCGCCGGCGGCGCAATCAGCGCCGATCGCGGCGACGGCGCGCGCGGCGCTGCCGACCGTGATGGTCAAAGTTGCCAGTTCATAGATCATGGCATTCGTTCTCCCCTGTCAGAATGGCCCACCGGCCGGACGGTCGGCGATGACGGAGGGCGCCGCCTTACCGGCGGACAGCCGCAACATGTCCGGCGTGCGGTCGGGGAGGCCGCTCGGGCGGTCGCTCAATCGGGGCATGCGCGCACGCCGTCCTGGGCGGCCCGGTGAACGGCGAGGGTGGTGGCGAGGGTGCGTGTCGCGTCTGCGGCGCTGACCAGAGGGGCGGCCGCGCCGCGCGCGACGGCAATGAAATGGCGCAGTTGCGCTGCGTATGGGTCGGCCGGCGCCGGCGCCACCGTTTCCTGCGCCAGTTCCGCATGCCAGCCGCGTGCCCCCGGATACTGCCACAGCGTCAGGTCGGGCAGGCTGAGCGAGGCGTCGGTGCCGGCGAACATGTGGGACACGGCGGGCGCACCGCGGAAGGCCGGGTTCTCGCCGGCGGCGAGGTCCCAGCTCCACGGCGCCGCGGCGGCGTCGGTCAGCGTGATCGCGGCGAGTGTGCCGGCGGCGAAGCGCAGCAGCACCGCGGCGCTGTCCTCCACCGCCAGGCCGCGGGCGAGATTGGCGGTCAGCGCCTGCACCTCGGCGATCTCGCCCAGCAGATGCCGCAGCAGGTCGATCTCGTGGATCAGGTTGATGAGCACCGGGCCGCCGCCCGCCTGCCGCCGCCACACCACGTCGAAATAGACGTCCGGTTTTAGCAGGTTGCACAGGACCGTTGCGGTCAGCACGCGGCCGAGCCGGCCGCCCGCGATGATCTCGCGGGCGCGGGCGATGATCGGATTGTGGCGGCGGTGATGGCCGACCAGCACCGGAACGCCGGCGCGCGCGGCGGTGTCGGTCAGCGCAGCGGCGTCGGCGACGGTATCGGCGATCGGCTTCTCCACCAGCACCGGCAGGGAGCGGGCAATGCAGGCGAGTGCCATCGGCACATGCAGGACATTGGGCGTCGCCAGGATCACGGCCTCCGGCCGCGTGGCGTCGAGCATGGCGGGAAGGTCAGCGAAGCGCGGCACCTCGGCGGAAGGCGCGGCGGCCAGCGACGCCCGGTCGGGATCGGCGATGCCGACCAGCCGGCACGCCGGCTCTGCCAGTGCGGCCCGGATATGGGTGCGCCCGATCACGCCGGCCCCGGCGATCGCTATGCGCAGCGGTGCCATCGCTGCCTCCCTTGCCGGCCCCCACGTACTGGAATGCAATTCCGCCGGCAATACGCGGCGCTATCGCCAGGCGGCGGGGCCATCGGCGCGTCATGCCGTGGCCAGCAGCGCGCGCAGCGCATCGACGCTGGCCGCCAGCGCCGCAAGCTCATCGCTGCCGTGGCGCGGGTGCAGGTAATCGATCTCGACCGCAAGCAGCCCGCCATAGCCGGCGGCGCGCAGCTCGGACAGCACGGCCGGCAGATCGACGACGCCGGCGCCGAGCGGCACCGCCGGCCAGGATGCGAAGCCGGGCGGCGCGCCCTCCAGTCGCGCGACATCCTTGACGTGCGTCGCGCGCGCCCACGGCGCCAGCCGGCGCAGGGCGGCGCCATTGTCCTCGCCGATGCGGATCTGGTTGGCGGTGTCCAGACAGACGCCGAGGAAGGGCGACCCGATCGTGGTCAGCAGATCGAGGAGCTCGTCGGCGAACAGGTCGATATGGTTCTCGATCGCCAGCACGATGCCGTGCGCGGCGCCGGCCTCGGCGGCGCGACGCAGCAGGGGCAGCAGGGCGGCGCGGTGGGCCGACCATGTTTCCGGCCGCGTGCGGCGGCTGCCGGCGCAGATGCGCATGACGCGCGCGCCGCAGGCGGCGGCAAGTTCCGCCTGCGCGGTCAGGTCATCGAGCGCCTCCGGCGCAGCGCCCGAGGCAAGCCCGTCGGGATGACCCCAGGCCCACACCGGATCCAGCCCGCCCGCTGCCAGCGCGTCGCGCAACCGCGGCACGAATCCCGCCTGGTCGCGCGGCAGATAGCACGATTCGAGCGACACCCCACCGACGCCGAGTGCGGCACAATGATCGAGCGCCTGCCACAGCGTCAGCCGCCGTCCCGGATCGTGCTGCAGGCCGCGATACCAGTCGCCGAAAAACCGGTGGAAGCAGTAGGTATCGACCGCGGGCGTCATCGCACGGGGCCTTTGCGCAGGGTGGCGGACGCTTCGGCGGGTATGCGGCTGCGCCGTCCGGGAGCCGCCGGGGTGACGTGCGGCTTGACATGATGCCCGGTTTCCGGCTTGCCGAACCGTAACGCACGCCCTGCCGAAGCAGGCGGGCAGGACGGACAGGGAGAACGTTCATGGACCATCCGACGCCGCACGCCGGTGCCGCGCTGACCCGCCGCAGCCTCCTGCTCGGCACCGCCGCGGCCGGCACCGCGCTCGCCATGCCGCATGTCGCGCGGGCGGCCGAGCCGATCCGCATCGGCCTGCTGCAGGCCAAGCAGGGACCGATCGTGCAGCAGGCCGAGTATCTGCAACAGGGCACGATGCTGGCCCTGGCGCAGATGAACAACACGCTGCTCGGCCGCCCCGCCGAAATCCTGTGGGAGGATGAGCCGACCCCGCAGGCCGCGGCCCAGAACGCGGAACGTCTGATCCGCGAGCGCCGCGTCGTCGCCCTGCTCGGCGGCACGCTCAGTTCGACCGCGCTGGCGGAGGAGGCGGTGGCCGGCCAGTTGCGCATCCCCTATATGTGCAACAATGCTGCGGCGCGCGAGATCACCGGCAGGAACTGCAACCGCTATTCCTTCCGCCTGCAGCCGCCGGTGCCGGTGCACGCCCGGGCGATGCTGCCGTATCTGACCGGGATCGGCAAGCGCTGGTACTTCCTCACCGCCTCCTATGCGTTCGGGCAGGACATCGCACGCAGCTTCAAGGAACTCCTCAGGGAGGTCGGCGGGACGGAGGCGGGGGCCGACGAGGTGCCGGTGGGCACCGCCGACTACAGCGCCTTCGTACTCAAGATCCGTGCCGCGAAGCCCGATCTCGTGATCGGCGGCATCACATCGGGCGACCTGTCGAACTTCCTCAAGCAGTGGAATGAGCTCGGCATGCGCGACGCGGTTCCGTTCACCGAGATTTCGGTCGGCGATACCGACCTGTGGGCGATCGGGCGGGAGACGGCGTGTGGCACCTACACCAAGACCTGGTATTACCGGGATCCGAACAACTCCGCCGACGACCGCGAATTCGCCGCCGCGTATCAGGCGAAATACAAGCGCCCGGCGGCGGACAAGGCGTGGATGGGCTGGTATTCGGCACGCGCCATGTTCCGCGCGATCGAGGCGGCGCAATCGACCGAGCCGGACGCGATCGTCGCGGCACTCGAGAACTGGCGGGAGAGCGATGCCGGCATGACGGTGGATTTCCGCAAATGGGACCATCAGATGGTGCATCGTCTGCTGGTCGCCGGCGTGAAGCAGCAGATCCCCGACCAGTGGGACTATTTCGACGTGCTTGCCTCGGTGCCGAAGACCGAGGCGGCGATGCAGCAGGCCTATGGCGGCGAAGCCGACACCGCCTGCCACATGCCGCCAACCTGACCGCCGCCGCAGCTTGAGGGCAGGGCGATGCTCGACGTGGTGCTGATGCAGGCCGGCAACGGGCTGGTGCTCGGGTTCCTCTACGTGCTGATCGCACTCGGCCTGTCGATCGTGTTCGGCCTGCTCGGCATCGTCAACTTCGCGCATGGCAGCTTCTTCGCGCTCGGCGCCTATTTAGCGGTGACGCTGGTCGATGCGATCGGCTGGGCCGGCGCGCCGATCGCGGTCGTGCTGGTCGGCGCGATCGGCATGGCGACCGAGATGGCTCTGATCCGCCGGCTCTATGACAAGGATCCGCTGGTCAGCCTGATCGTCACCTTCGCGCTCGCCCTGCTGACGGAGGCGGTGATCCGCGCCGTGTGGGGATCGGCCGGCCAGCCGTTCCGGGCGCCGCGCGCGCTCGCCGGCGTCGTCATGTGGGGGCCGTTCCTGATCACGCGCTACCGGCTCGCGGTGATGGGGCTGACCGTCGCGATCCTGGTGCTGCTGTGGGCGTTCCTGCGCTTCACGCCGTTCGGCCGCATCCTGCGCGCCGGCAGCCGCGATCCGGAGATGGTGGGGCTGCTCGGCATCAATCTGCCGCGGGCGCTGACCGGCACCTTCGGCCTCGGCTGCCTGCTCGCGGCGATCGCCGGGCTGCTCGCCGCACCGCTGTGGACGGTCACGCCGTCGATGGGCACGGCGGCGATCATGCCGGCCTTCGTCATCGTCACCATCGGCGGCCTCGGTTCCTATGTCGGCGCCGTCATCGCCGGGCTTCTGGTGGGTGTCGTGCAGTCGCTCACCATCCAGTTCGATCCGGCGGCGTCGGCAGCGGCGATGTACGTGCTGATGGCGGCGATCCTGCTGGTGCGTCCGCGCGGGCTGCTGGGCGAGCGGTGGGAACGCTTCGAGTGACCGCCGCGCGCACCAACCCGGTGCTGCTGATCGGCGCGGTGCTGGCGGCACTGACGCTGGCCGCGCCCGTGCTCGGGCTGGAGATGGGCAAGGTCACCGAGATCGCGATCTACGTGCTCTACGGCGCCGGGGTCAATCTGCTGGTCGGCTATACCGGTCTGGTGCCGTTCGGGGCGTCGGTATTCTTCGGCTGTGCAACGTATTTCGTCGCCGTGCCGCTGCTCGCGGGCGTCGGCAATGAGATCGCGGCGCTGGCCGGCAGCGTGCTGCTGTCGTTCGTCCTTGGCGCCGCGCTCGGCCTGCTCATCCTGCGGCGGCGCGGCCTCTATTTCTCGCTGCTGACGCTGGCCGCCTCGCAGATCGCCTTCGAGATCGCGTTCAAGTGGACCGCGGTGACGGGCGGGGAGAACGGGTTGCAGAACGTGCCGCTGGTATGGCTGACGACGCCGCTGCGGTTGCATCTGTTCGTGCTGGCGACGGTGCTGCTGGCGCTGCTGCTCATGTGGCGGGTGGTGCATGCGCCGTTCGGCCGCGCGTTGCAGGCGCTGCGCGACAATGAACAGCGCATGCAGTGCCTCGGCTATGACGTGTTCCGGCTGAAGCTGCGGGCGTTCTCGCTGTGCGCGGGGCTGGTCGGCTATGCCGGCGGTCTGCTCGCACTGCTGCTGCGCGGCGCCTATGCCGACAATCTGAGCTGGTCGCACGCGGGCGATGCACTGCTGATGACGGTGCTCGGCGGCGTGCATCAGTTCCTGGGCCCGCTCTGGGGGGCGATCGCGTTCCTGACGCTGGAGGACCGGCTCAGTTCCGTCACCGAAAACTGGTGGCTGATCTTCGCGCCGATCATCATGGCCTTCGCGCTCGGCTCGCCGGAGGGGATCGGCGGGCTCGCGCAACGCCTGCGCGGCCGTTCGCACTGGACCCTGGTGCGCACCGGGATTCCGCCGCGTCCGGCGGTGATCGCACCGTGGCGGCCGGGCGATGCGGCGATCGAGCGCAGCGCGCCGGTGCTGACGGTGCGCGGCCTGAGCAAGCGGTTCGGCTCGCTGGTGACGGCGCGGGCGATCGACGTCGACGTGATGCCGTGCCGGTTGCACAGCTTCATCGGCCCGAACGGCGCCGGCAAGACGACGTTCTTCAACCTGCTGACCGGCCTGCTGCGTCCCGACGCCGGCCGCATCACTTTTGCCGGCCGCGACATCACGCATCTTTCCGTGCATGCGCGCATCCGCCTCGGCCTCGGCCGCTCGTTCCAGATCCTCAGCGTATTCCGCAACCTGACGGCGTTCGAGAACGTGCGCATCGCGGTGCAGGCGCGCGACATGCAGGGCAGGGGCGTCCGCCGCGGCATCTTCCGCGATGCCTACGCGATCGAGGCGATCAATGCCCGCACCTGGTCGCTGCTCGATGCCGTCGGGCTTGCCGATCGCGCGGCGGAAAGCTGCACCAATCTCGCGCATGGCGAGCAGCGGCTGCTGGAAATCGCTGTGGCGCTCGCCACCGATGCGCGGCTGCTGCTGCTCGACGAACCGCTGGCGGGTCTGGCGCAGGCGGACCGGCAGAGCGTCGGCGACCTGATCCGCCGGCTGGCCGAAAGCCATGCGGTGCTGCTGATCGAACACGACATGGATCGCGTGCTGGCGCTGTCGGACCGGGTCACGGTGCTGCACCAGGGCGCGCTGATCGCCGACGGACGGCCGCAGGACGTGGCACGCCACCCGGCGGTGATCGCCGCCTATCTTGGCAGCAGGGCGGATTTGCCGGTGGCGGCGATGCCGGCGGAGGCGCCGCCGCGCGCGCCGGCGCGGACGGTGCTGGCGATGGAGGGGGTGAAGGCGGGCTATGCCGGCAGCCTGATCCTGAACGGCATCACCCTCGCCGTGCAGGAAGGCGAGGCGGTGGCGATCCTCGGGCGCAACGGTGTCGGCAAGACGACGACGCTTAGGGCAATCATGGGATCGGTCGCGGTCAGCGACGGGCGCATCCTGCTCGACGGCGCCGACATCACCCATGCCCGCCCGTTCGAGATCAGCCGGCGCGGCGTGGCGCTGGTGCCGGAGGGGCGGCGCCTGTTCCCCAACCTGACGGTGCAGGAGAACCTGGCGCTGGCAGCGCGGCCGGGCGGCGCGAGCGCGGAGGAGGTGTTCGGCCTGTTTCCCAAACTGCGCGCGCTCTCCCGCGCCCGTGCCGAGCGCCTGTCGGGCGGGGAGCGGCAGATGGTGGCCGTCGCCCGCGCGCTGATGGTGCCGAGCCGGGTGATCCTGCTCGACGAACCGTTCGAGGGGCTGGCGCCTGCGGTGGTGCAGGAGGTGATGGCGGCGGTGGTGCGCCTGCGCCATCGCGCGAGCCTCGTGCTGGTGGAGCACCATGCCGAACAGGTGCTCTCGGTCGTCGATCGCGCGGTGGTGCTGGTGAACGGCGAGGTCGCCTTCACCGGCCCGGCCGCAACCCTCGCCGCCGACGCGCCGTTGCAGGCACGGCTGCTCGGCGTGGTGGACGCGGACGCGGCGCCGGCCTGACCACCAATGGCGCCACCACCGATGCCGTCTTGGCGCCGCCGCGCGCGCTCAATCGGGCAGCGCACTGCCCCCGGTCTCCGGGGCGAGTGCGATGAACGGCAGGCCGATGGCGTAGATCAGCGATATCCCGGCGATCGCGACCGGGTAGGAGCCGGTGAGGGCGGCGCCGGTGCCGACGATGCCCGGTCCGAGCGCGCCGAACAGGCGGCCGAAGCTGAACGCGAAGCCGCTGCCGAGTGCCCGCTGCGCGGTCGGGAAAATCTCCGGCAGCCAGATCGTGTAGAGCGCAAACACGCTGTTGGTGAAGAAGCCGAGCAGCGGCAGCATGAGGACGAAGGGCAGCAGGCTGCCGGGCAGGGCGGCGAAGCCGAGCCAGGCGATGCCGTTGGCCAGCAGCGCGCCGATGAAGAAGCACGCCGCCGCCGGCCTGCGCCGGCCGAACCGCGCCGCGATCCAGGGCATCAGCAGACAGCCGGCAAGCGTGCCGAGATTGACCAGGATGTTGCTGCCCGAAGCGAGCCGCTGCGCCGCCGCGAACGGCGCGCCGGCCGCGGTCATGCGCGTGACGATGAACGTCGGGATCCAGAAGGTCGAAGACCACAGGCCGAAGATGATGCACGCCATCATCAGCCCGGCCGACCATGTGCGGCGTGCGAGCGGCCCCAGGAACAGCGTGCCCGGCGCCGGCGCCGCTGCCTGCCGCGCCCGGGCCGCCTGCCATTTCGGCGATTCCGGCACGGCGACGCGCAGCCACGCCACCAGCAGCGCCGGCAGGATGCCGAGCAGGAACATCCCCCGCCAGCCGAGCGCGCCATAGAGCAGCAATGAGGCGATGGAGGCGAGCAGGATGCCGGTCGGTGTCGCGGTGTGCAGCCAGCCGGCCAGGCGTACGCGCAGTCGCTCCGGCACCGATTCCTGCAACAGCGGCGTCCCCGCGGCCCATTCGCCGCCGATGCCGAACCCGGCAAGGAAACGGAAGACGCCGAACAGCAGAAGCCCCGGCGCCAGCCCGCACAGCGCCGTCGCCACCGAATAGAGCAGCACCGTCAGGCACATCGCCGGGATGCGCCCGATCCGGTCGGCAACCCAGCCCCAGAACATCGAACAGGCCCAGCCGAGCATGAAGACGCTGAACAGCAGGCCGCCCATCGCGGCGATGTTGCCGCGTTCCGCTGCCATGCCGCTCGCCGGCAGCAATTCGGTCATCGCCGGGACCAGGACCATGACGTAGATCGCGGAATCGAACCCGTCGAGCATCCAGCCGAGCCAGGTCGCCCAGAACACGCGATGCGCCGACATCGCCGGCGCCGCCGACAGGGCCGACACCGGAACCGCTTCCTCCGACATCGGGCGCTGTCAGTGCGTGTGGGGTGGGAACGGACTGTTCCGGCTTTCGGCGTCGAGCAGGCGCAGCATCGCCGGCCATTCCAGCACGCCGAACGGGCGGCGCGTGCCGCGCTGATAGAGATGCGCCGTGCGCGCAAGCACCTCCTCCGGCGGGATCAGCAACTCCGTGCGCGCCGCCATCGCATCGACCTGGGCACGGCAGGACATTTCGAGCTGATACATGGTGTTGAACGCCTGCGGAATGTCCGGCCCGCAGGTCAGCAGCCCGTGCGAACGCAGGATCAGCGCGTCATGCGGACCCAGGCTCGCGACCAGCCGTACCCGTTCATCGAGATTGATGGCGGGGCCTTCATAGTCGTGATATCCGATGTGGCCGTGGAAGCGCATCGCGGTCTGATTGAGCGGCAGCAGCCCGCACGTCATCGACGACACCGCCATGCCGGCGCGCGTATGGGTGTGGATCACGCACGCGACATCGGCCCGCGCGCGATGGATCGCGCCATGGATGACATAGCCGGCCTGGTTGATCCCGTAATCACTGTCGGGCTTGTCGATGATGTTGCCGTCGAGATCGATCTTGACGAGGCTGGACGCGGTGATTTCCCGATAGAGCAGACCGTAGAGGTTGATCAGCAGGTACTCGCTGCCCGGCACGCGCACGGTGATGTGGTTGTAGATCAGATCGGTCATGCCGAAGTGATCGACCAGCCGGTAGCAGGCGGCGAGATCGACCCGCGCCTGCCATTCGTCGGGCGACACGTGGTCGCGCACCGACGGGAAATCGGTGCAATGGCCGTAATCCATGGTTGTTCCCTCCCGCCGCCTTGACGCGCCGCAGGCATAGCACGCGCCGTCCGCTTCATGCTACACAGCCTGCGGCAACGGGGAGGAGCGGGTCATGCAACCGGTCGATCTGGACACCCTCGCCGCAATGGTGCCGGATGGCGCGCTGATCGCGCTCCCGCCGGACAATTCGCTGACCCCGGCGGCGCTCGCGCATGCGCTGGTGCGGGCCGGGCGGCGCGGGCTGCGGCTGCTCGGCGTGCCGGTTTCCGGCTACGCGACCGACGTGCTGATCGGCGCCGGCTGTGTCGCCGCGCTGGAAAGCTCGGGCGTCAGCCTCGGCGAGGCCGGGGCGGCGCCGCGCTTCCTGGCAGCGCTGCGCGCCGGCACGCTGCGCCTGACGGAAGCGACCTGCCCCGCCATCCACACCATGCTCCAGGCGGCGGAAAAGGGCGTGCCGTTCATGCCGCTGCGCGGGCTGCTCGGCAGCGACATCCTGGCGCGCCGGCCGGACTGGCGCGTCATCGACAATCCGTTTGCCGGCGGCGGCGACCCGATCGTGCTGCTGCCGGCACTGGCGCCCGATTTCGCCCTGTTCCACGCCGCGACGGCCGACGCCGCCGGCAACGTCTATGTCGGCCGCCGGCTGGAGCTGGCGGAAATGGCGCATGCCGCCCGGCAGTCGCTGGTGACGGTGGAACGCATGACGGAGATCGATCTGCTCGCCGATGAGCGCTTCGCCGCCGGCACCATTTCGGCCGCCTATGTCGATGCCGTCGCGGTCGCCGCGCGCGGGGCGTGGCCGCTCGGCCTGCTCGACGAATATCCGCCGGATGAGGCGCATCTGGCCGAATATGCCAGGCTCGCGCGGACGGAGGACGGGTTTCGTGCCTGGCTGCAACGCCACGGCGAGCGCCCGGCGGCGCAGGCCGCGGAATGATCCGTCCGGAGGAGCGGATGGCGGCGGCGATCGCCGCCCTGATCCGCGACCCCG
>JAJZNE010000053.1:24716-34240 GCA_021847995.1 Pseudomonadota bacterium
GTCGCGATCGGCGCGGCCAGCCCCATCCCCGCCGCCGCCTGCCTGCTGCTGCGTGCCGCGGGCGCGCCGGTCCGCCTGTCGCTGCTGCATCTGCGGCAGGGCAACCCGTTCACCACCGGCACGCGCGAATTGTTCGATCTGACCGGCCAGGGCCGCATCGATCTTTTTTTCCTCGGCGGCGGGCAGATCGACGGCGCGGCCAACATCAACCTGGTCGGCGCCGGTGACTGGCCGGGCACAGCGGCCCGCTTCCCCGGCAGTTTCGGCTCCGCGTTCATGTACATGATGGTGCCGCGCACCATCCTGTTCCGGGAGGAACATTCCCCGCGCGTGCTGGTGCCGCGCGTCGATTTCATCTCCGCCCCCGGCACCTCCGCCCCCGGCGTGTTCCGCCGCGGCCATGCGCAGGGGCTGGTGACGGGGCGCGCGGTGTTCCGCTTCGATCCCGCCCGCGCCCGCTTCACGCTGGCGAGCGTCCATCCGGGCGAGACGCCGGCCGGCATCCGCGCCGCCACCGGCTTCGACTACGACGCCCCGGACCCGGTGCCGCCGACACCCGACCCGACGGCGACGGAACTCGCGCTGCTGCGCGGTGCGGTGCGCGCAGCGATGGCCGGCACCTATCCCGCCTTCTGCGCACGGGTCTGGCCCGAGGGCACGCGCACGGGCTGACACGGGCGGCGCGCGGGCCTATCTCTGACCCCTGCGATCGGGAGAGGAGCCGCCATCATGCTGAACCAGGCCGCCAGACTGCCGCTGCACGACCCGAGCCTGTTCCGCGAGGCCTGCGCCATCGACGGCAAGTGGGTGGAGGCCGGCAGCGGCAGGACCATCGCCGTCGCCAACCCCGCGACCGGCGAGGCGCTCGGCACCGTGCCCGCGCTCTCCGCCGCCGAAACCCGCGGCGCGATCGAGGCGGCGAACCGCGCGCTGCCCGGCTGGCGGGCGATGACGGCGAAGGAACGCGCCGCGATCCTGCGCCGGCTGCACGACCTGATGATGGCGAACCAGGAGGATCTGGCGGTCATCATGACCGCCGAGCAGGGCAAGCCGCTGGCCGAAAGCCGTGGTGAAATCGCCTATGCCGCGAGCTTCATCGAATGGTTCGCCGAGGAAGGCAAGCGCGTCTATGGCGACGTGATCCCGCAGAATGCGCGCGGCCGGCGCATCATCGTGCAGAAGCAGCCGATCGGCGTGTTCGCCGCGATCACGCCGTGGAATTTCCCGGCCGCCATGATCACGCGCAAGACCGGGCCGGGCTGGGCCGCCGGCTGCACCGGCGTGATCCGTCCGGCGAGCCAGACGCCGTTCTCCGCCCTCGCCATCGCGGTGCTGGCGGAGCGGGCAGGGATGCCGCCGGGGGTGTGCAACGTCATCACCGGCCCGGCCGCGGAGGTCGGCGGCGAACTCACGTCGAACCCGATCGTGCGCAAGCTCACCTTCACCGGCTCGACCGAGATCGGTGCCAGGCTGCTGGCGCAATGCGCGCCGACGATCAAGAAGACCAGCATGGAACTCGGCGGCAACGCGCCCTTCATCGTGTTCGACGATGCCGACCTCGATGCCGCGGTGGCCGGCGCGATGGTGTGCAAATACCGCAACACCGGCCAGACCTGCGTGTGCGCCAACCGCATCCTGGTGCAGGACAGCGTCTATGACGCCTTCACCGAAAAGCTGCTCGCCGCCGTCGCCGCCCTCAAGGTCGGCAACGGCATGGAGGAGGGCGTCACCCAGGGGCCCCTGATCAACGCCGATGCGGTGCGCAAGGTGGAGGCGCATATCGCCGATGCCCGCGCCAAAGGGGCGAAGATCGCCGCCGGCGGGGCGCGCCATGCGCTCGGCGGCACGTTCTTCCAGCCGACGGTGCTCACCGACGTGCCGAAGGATGCCGACATCTTCCGCGACGAGACCTTCGGTCCGGTGGCGCCGCTGTTCCGCTTCCGGACGGAGGAGGAGGCGATCGCGATGGCCAACGACACCGAATTCGGCCTCGCAGCCTATTTCTATGCCCGCGACGTGGGCCGCGTGTTCCGCGTCGCCGAGGCGCTGGAATACGGCATCGTCGGCATCAACGAAGGCATCATCTCGACCGAAGTCGCCCCGTTCGGGGGCGTCAAATCCTCGGGCCTCGGGCGGGAGGGATCGAAATACGGCATCGAGGACTACCTGGAGATCAAGTACATGGCGCTCGGCGGCATCGGCGCCTGACGTGACCTTCGATTTCGACCTGTTCGTGATCGGCGGTGGCAGCGCGGGCGTGCGGTGCGCGCGCATCGCCGCCGGCCACGGCGCCCGCGTCGGCATCGCGGAGGCGCGGTTCTGGGGCGGCACCTGCGTCAATGTCGGCTGCGTGCCGAAGAAGCTCATGGTGATGGCGTCCGAATACGGCGCCATGCCCGACGATGCCCGCGGCTTCGGCTGGACGATCGCGCCCGGCACGCATGACTGGCGCACGCTGATCGCCAACAAGGACGCCGAGATCGCGCGGCTCAACGGCATCTACCGCCGCCTGCTCGACGGCGCCGGCGCCACGGTGTTCGAGGCGCGTGCGCAGTTTCTCGATCCGCACACGCTGCTGGTGGGCGATCGGCGCGTCAGTGCCGCGCGCATCGTCATCGCCACCGGCGGCCGGCCGCTGCCGCCCGATTTTCCCGGCGCGGAGCACTGCATCGTATCCGACGATGCGTTCTTCCTGCCGGAACGGCCGCAGCGCGTCGTCGTGTTCGGCGGCGGCTATATCGGCGTCGAGTTCGCCGGCATCTTCGCCGGCCTCGGCAGCGAGGTGCATCTGGTGACGCGCCGCGCCCTGCCGCTGCGCGGCTTCGACGAAGACCTGCGCACGGCGCTTGCCGAGGCGATGACGGCGCAGGGCCTGCATCTGCACGGCGGCACCGAGATCCGGGCCGTTGCGGCGGAGGGTGCGGCGCGCCGTGTCACGCTCGCGGACGGGACGCAGATCGCGGCCGATCTCGTGTTCGTCGCGATCGGACGGGTGCCGAACACCGAAGGGCTGGGGCTGGACGCGGCCGGGGTCGCGACCGACGGGTTCGGCGCCGTCACCGTCGATGCCGCGCAGCGCACCTCCGTCCCGCATGTCTATGCGATCGGCGACGTGACCAACCGCATCAACCTCACGCCGGTCGCGACGGCGGAGGGGCATGCGCTGGCCGACGCGCTGTTCGGTCCCGGTCCGCGCGTCTGGGCGCTCGACCGGGTGGCAACGGCGGTGTTCTCCTCCCCGCCGGTCGCGACCGTGGGACTGACCGAGCAGGAGGCGGCGCTGCGCGGCCCGGCCGAGATATATCTCACCCGCTTCACGCCGATGCGCCATGCGCTGACCGGCCGGAAGCGGCGGTCGCTGATGAAGCTCGTGGTCGATCAGGCGACGCAGGTGGTGCTGGGCGCGCACATGGTGGGCGAGGATGCGCCGGAGATCGTCCAGGGTCTTTCCATCGCCCTCAACTGCGGCGCGACCAAGGCCGATTTCGACCGCACCGTCGGCATCCACCCGACCGCGGCGGAGGAATTCGTCACCCTGCGCACCCGCACCCGCATGGCCGAAGGCCCGACCCCGCAGCCGGAGCCGGACGCCCAGCCGCTGGGCGCGGCCGAGATCGGCGCGGCGGAGGCGGGGGTGGGCGCATGAGCGCGGCGGCCACCCGCCCCAGTAGCCAACCGGGCCGATCCGGGGGATAACGGGCGTCCTATCTCCATGACCGAGCCGGTTGCGATGATCCCTGCCCCCTGGTCCCCGGACTCCTGGCGTGCCCGCCCGATCCGCCAGGTTCCCGCCTATCCCGACCCGGCCCACCTCGCGGCGGCGGAGGCGAAGCTGCACCGCTATCCGCCGCTCGTCTTCGCGGGCGAGGCGCGGCGGCTGCGCGCGGCGCTGGCGCAGGCCGCCGACGGCCGTGCCTTCGTGCTGCAGGGCGGCGATTGCGCCGAGAGCTTCGCCGACTTCACCGCCAACATCATCCGCGACACCTTCCGCGTGCTGTTGCAGATGGCGGTGGTGCTGACCTTCGGCGCCGGCGTGCCGGTGGTGAAGATGGGCCGCATGGCCGGCCAGTTCGCCAAGCCGCGCAGCGCCGACGAGGAGACCGTGGACGGCACCACGCTGCCGAGCTATCGCGGCGATATCATCAACGGCCCTGACTTCACGCCCGCCGCCCGCATCCCCGACCCCGCGCGCATGGAAGCGGCCTATTTCCAGTCCGCCGGCACGCTCAACCTGCTGCGTGCCTTCGCCACCGGCGGCTATGCCGATCTGCATGAAGTGCATCGCTGGAATCTCGGTTTCATTGCCCGCTCGCCGATGGCCGACCGCTACCGCGACCTCGCCCACCGCATCGACGAGACGCTGGGCTTCATGGCCGCCTGCGGCATGACCAGCGGCACCACGCCGCAAATCCGCGAAACCGATTTCTTCACCAGCCACGAGGCGCTGCTGCTGCCCTACGAACAGGCGCTGACCCGCGTCGATTCGACGACCGGGGACTGGTACGCGTGCTCGGCGCATTTCCTCTGGGTCGGTGAGCGCACCCGCCAGCCGGACGGCGCGCATGTCGAATTCCTGCGCGGCGTGAAGAATCCGATCGGCATCAAGGTGGGGCCGGCGATGACGGAGGAGGAATTGCTGGCGCTGATCGACCGGCTCAACCCGGCCAACGAGCCGGGTCGGCTCACCCTGATCAGCCGCATGGGAGCGCAGAAGGTGGCCCGCATCCTGCCGCCGCTGCTGCGCGCGGTGCGGCGGGAAGGGCGGCGCGTGGTGTGGCTGTGCGATCCTATGCACGGCAACACCGTCACCACCGCCGCGCGCTACAAGACGCGCAGCTTCGAGGCGATCCTGGCCGAGGTGCGCGGCTTCTTCGACGCCCATGCCGAGGCCGGCACCTGGTCGGGCGGCGTGCATGTGGAAATGACCGGC
This sequence comes from Pseudomonadota bacterium, assembly GCA_021847995.1. Taxonomy (GTDB): domain Bacteria; phylum Pseudomonadota; class Alphaproteobacteria; order Acetobacterales; family Acetobacteraceae; genus JAFKFJ01. The sequence continues at coordinate 29,647 of JAJZNE010000053.1, forward strand.
CGCGACGTGACCGAATGCGTCGGCGGCGCCCACCGGCTGACCGAGGCCGATCTCGCCCGCAGCTACGAGACGTTCTGCGACCCGCGCCTCAACGCTGGTCAGTCGCTGGAACTCGCCTTCCTGGTCGCCGAAGAACTGAAGGCGCGTCGCCGTCCGGTGGCCGAGCCGCCGGCGGTCGCGGCGCAATAGCGATGACGCGGGACGACGTGGCCGCCGCCGCGCTCGCCGCCGACATCGCCGCGCGCACCGACACCTATTTCAACCGCACCCGTGCCGTGGTGCTGCATTTCGGCGACCGGCGCGTCACCTATGCGGTGTTCCTGCGCCGGCCGGTGATCTCCGCGCCGCGGCTGATGCTGGATTTCCTCACCCGCGCCGCCGCCGCCCGCGCCACCGCCTTCGATATCGACGTGGTGCAGCCGGAAGGAAGTTGGACCGGCGCCGGGGAGCCGATCGTCTATGTCAGCGGCAGCCTGGCGCAGCTCTCCGACCTGGAGACGATCCTGCTGCAGAAACTCGGCCCCGCCTGCGTCGCCGCCCACAACGCCTATCAGATGTGCCTCGCCCTGCCGGCGGTCGGCTTCCTGGCGATGGAGGCTCGGCACTGCGCCGGCGCCGAGATGCAGGACATGATGGCCTACGCCGCGAGCGTCGGCAGCGATGCGGCGCGGCGCGAAGGGGCCAGGGGCTTTGTCGGCAACGCCAATGACGGCACCGCGCACTGGTTCGGCCAGACCCGTGGGCGCGGCACCATGCCGCACGCGCTGATCGGCTATGCCGGATCGACGCTGCGCGCCGCCGAGATGTTCCACGACACCTTCCCCGATGAGCCGCTGACCGTGCTGGTCGATTATTTCGGGCGGGAGATTGCCGACAGCCTCGCCGTCTGCCGCCGCTTCGCCGACCTGGCCGCCGCCGGTCGGCTCGCCGTCCGCCTCGACACCCATGGCGGCCGGTTCCTGGAGGGGCTCGATCCGGCGGAGAGCTACGCGGTGCTGGAACGCCACGCGCCCGGCGCCATCCGCCGCTACCGCAGCGAGACGGAGCTGCGCTATCTGGTCGGCACCGGCGTCTCCGCCGCCGCCATCTGGCGCATGCGGGAAGTGCTCGACGATGCCGGGTTTCCCGCCGTCCGCCTCGCCGTCAGCTCCGGCTTCAACGTTGAGAAATGCCGCGTCATGGCGGATGCCCGCGCGCCGATCGACCTCGTCGGCACCGGCAGCTTCCTGCCCGAACTCTGGAGCGAAACCTACGCCACCGCCGATATCGTCGCCTACGACGACGTGCCGATGGTGAAGGTCGGGCGCGAGTTCCTGCTCCGCCGCAACGGCGCGCGCCGGCGCGGCTGACGGCGCACAGAAGAACGCGCCGGACGGGTTGCCCCGTCCGGCGCGCTGGCGGTGCCGCAGACCGGCGTCGCCGCCGTTATTCGCAGGTGGAGGCCGCCGCAAGCTGCGACGCCGGCGGCTCGCCGCTGGAGTTGCCGCGGGCGGCCAGCTGCACGCTGTCCGGCTGACCCGTGGAGTTGCCGCGGGCAGCCAGCTGGGCGTCCTCGGGCTGCCCCGAGGAATTGCCGCGGGCGGCCAGCTGCACGCTGTCGGGCTGACCGGAGGAATTGCCGCGGGCGGCCAGCTGCGCGCTGTCGGGCTGACCGGAGGAATTGCCGCGGGCAGCCAGCTGCACGCTGTCGGGCTGACCCGAAGAATTGCCGCGGGCAGCCAGCTGCACGCTGTCGGGCTGACCCGAAGAATTGCCACGGGCGGCCAGCTGCGCGCTGTCCGGCTGACCGGAGGAATTGCCGCGGGCGGCCAGCTGCACGCTGTCCGGCTGACCGGAGGAATTGCCGCGGGCGGCCAGCTGCGCGTCGTCGGGCTGACCGGAGGAATTGCCGCGGGCGGCCAGCTGTGCGCTGTCCGGCTGACCGGAGGAATTGCCGCGGGCAGCCAGCTGCACGCTGTCCGGCTGACCGGAGGAATTGCCGCGGGCGGCCAGCTGCGCGTCGTCGGGCTGGCCGCTCGAATTGCCGCGGGCGGCGACCTGCGCCGGATTGCACGGCTTCAGCCCGCTCGTATCCTGGGCATAGGCACCGACGGACAACAGCAACGCCGTTGCCGCACTGGCCGCGAGAAGAGAGAACTTCATGGACATGCTCTCCAGCTATGTGATCTGACGATGCGCCTAAGGTTCGACTTGCCGGCCATGCTTTCAAGTCCCGTCCTTACCGGCCGTTCGTCCGGTAGCGACGTTGGGACGATGACCAAGTGTCCCGCTTCCCTGTTCCGCGTTACAGAATTCCGCAGGCAACCGAACCGCGTCGCGCGCGGCGCATGGCAGTCGTGAGACCCCCGACGGCCCGCCGTCAGCCGGGCGCGACGCGCAGGGCGAACCATTTCGGGCCCGGAAATTTGCTGCTCTTGTCCGAGGCATTCCGCGGCAGCACCAGGAACAGCGCGAACTGCCGGTTTGCCTGCCTGACCCGCTCGATCGCCTGCTGCATTCCCGTCGCGTCGCCGACCGGGCTGTCCCCGATCTGGAGAATCACGTCGCCGACCGCAAGCCCCTGCCGCAGCGGCTCCACGTCCTTCTCGATCGCGGTGATGACCACCCCCTTCATGCCCTTGGCCGCAGCCGGCAGGCCGTTCCGCGCGACATACTCGTCGGTGAGCGGCTGCACATGCAGGCCGAGATCGTCCGGCACCCGCCATGTCGGCGGCGCCGCACGGATCGGCGCATCGCGCTCCTCCCACAGCATCTTGGGCCATTCCGCCAGCGCCACCTGGACCGTGAGCGCGTGGCCGTCGCGCACCAGTCCTACGCTGACATGCGCGCCGGGTGCGCTCGCCGCGATGCGGCGCAAAAGATCGCGGTCGTCGGTCGGCATGGCATCGCCGAACTGCGTGATCACGTCGCCGACACGAATGCCGGCCGCCGCCGCCGGGCCGCCCTCCACCACCCAGGCGACGATGGAGCCCTTCGGTTCCGCGAGGCCCAGCGCCGCCGCCATGTCCGGCGTGATGCCCTGGATTTTGATCCCGACCCAGCCCGGCCTGACCCAGCCGTAATGGATCAGCCGGTCGATGACGAAATGCGCGTCGTTCGACGGAATCGCGAATCCCAGCCCGGCGGAGCCGCTGGTGGGAGAGATCAGGGCGGTGTTGACGCCGATCACCTCGCCCTTGAGGTCGAACAGGGGTCCGCCGGAATTGCCGTGGTTGATCGGCGCATCGGTCTGGATGAAATCGTCGTAAGGCGTGTCCATCAGGTTGCGGTTGAGCGCGCTGATGATCCCCGCCGTCACCGACAGCCCGACGCCGAGCGGATTGCCGATCGCGAGCACCGGATCGCCGATCTGGACATGGCTGCTGTCGCCCCATTTCACCGCGGTCAGCTTGTGATCCGCCTCCACCTTCAGCAGCGCGAGATCGACCAGACGGGCGGCATTCACCACCTCCGCCCTGCTGCGCGAACCGTCGGAGAAGGTGGCATAGATCTCGAACGCACCGTCCACGACATGCCAGTTGGTCAGGACGATGCCGTCGGCATCGACGACGAAGCCGGAACCGGCGTTGACGCGGATTTCAAACTGCCGTGTTTCCTGCGCCGCCTGGCTGCTGTCGCGTTCGGGGGCGACGATCTGGGCGCGGGCGGTGATGTTGACCACGCTCGGCAGCAGGTTGCGCACCAGTTCGGCCTGGCCGAGCATCATTTCCTGCGCCCGCCCGGGCACCGCTGCCAGCAGCACGGCCGCCACCGCTGCTGCGGCCAGCGCCCCCCGGCCGCCCGATCGGCACCTTCCCGCCCGCACCCGCGTCCAAGACCCCATCGCCCCCTCCGCCCGGCCGCGTTCGGCCGGAGCCTGAACCTACTCTGTCGCGCAGGATAAATGACCGCCCGCCGTCGCGCCACCGGCTGGCTGGCGGGGGAGGGGGGCATCGCGGCGCCGTGCCATTGTCGCGTCCGGCTGCGTGCCCATGTCCAAATCTTCCCGTCATGCATCGTTGGAGGAAGACGCAGATGAATCCGCCCGATCCCCTCGCGCCGCTGCCGCGGTCCGGCCGGCGCGGCCTGTGGCGTTGCGGCGTCCGGCGCGGGCACGCGGGCGCGGTCGTGCTCGCAGCCGGCCTCGCCGTTGCCGCCTGCGGCGCGCCGGACACCCAGTATGGCCCGATCAACCCGCGACAGGAGTTGCAGGCGGCGCGCCAGGCGGTGCAGGTGCAGGATGGTGCCAAGGCCACCCAGGCGCTCGATCTCGCGGAACGGGACTGGCTCGGCCGCAACAACTCGGTCGGCAACCCGGAACTGTCGCAGGAACCCGAGGTGCTGCGCGAAATCGGCAATGCCCGCGGCGCGGTGCGCCTGCAACGCTGGGATGACGCCATCCGCTACATCGACGCCGCCCTGAGCCATCAGAGCGCCGACATTCCTGAATAATCCGCCCCGCCCGCCCCCGTGCGGCCGCGCGACGCCTTTGTCGGAGGCGGCGCGCGGCCGGCGGGATCAGGCGGCCTGGCGTGCGGCGAGCAGGGTGCGCAGGTGGTGCGGCACCTGCCGGGCGGCGCGGGCGCGGGGGTAGGGCAGTTCGACGGCATCGGGC
>JAJZNE010000147.1 GCA_021847995.1 Pseudomonadota bacterium
CTCTTGCAGCAGCGGTTCCGGCGACCAGCAGGGCAGCGGGTCGGGCGATCACCATGACAGCGGGTCAGGCGATCACCAGGGCAACGGGTCGGGTGACCAGCAGGGCAGCGGCTCTTGCAGCAGCGGGTCAGGCGACCAGCAGGGCAGCGGATCGGGCGACCAGCAGGGCAGCGGCTCTTGCAGCAGCGGGTCAGGCGATCACCAGGGCAGCGGGTCGGGCGACCAGCAGGGCAGCGGTTATCGCAGCAGCGGCTCCGGCGACCAGCAGGGCAGCGGATCGGGTGACCAGCAAGGCAGCGGCTCCGGTGACCAGCAGGGCAGCGGATCGGGCGACCAGCAAGGCAGCGGCTCCGGTGACCAGCAGGGCAGCAGTCATTGCAGCGGCGGCTCCGGTGACCAGCAGGGCGGCGGCTCCGGTGACCAGCAGGGCGGCGGGTCGGGTGACCAGCAGGGCGGCAGCAGCGGTGGCTGCGGTTGCAGCGAAACCGTCACCGCGACCGACAGCAAGAACGTGCAGGTGCTGTCCTCCGGCAGCAACGTCACCATCGGCGGCACCGCGCCCACCGGCAATCTCGTGGCCCTGTTCGGCACCGCCGAGAAGCTGGAATTCACCTTCAACCCCGGAGACACCATCGCCGTCGATGCGGGCAATACCGGCACGGCGCTCGGCAGCACGCCGGCCGCCGATGCCTTCCTGGAGATCAGCAATGCCAGCAACCCGAATGCGAGCGGGGCGCAGATCTATTTCGAGGGCAATGTCCAGGCCGGCGAGAACATTTTTGCCGATGCCACCGTCAATCCACTGACCGGCGCGCTCACGACCGGCGCCGCCAGCCATTTCGCGACCGCGGCCGGCAGCGACCTCTATGGCTTCGTGTTCACCAGCCAGCAGGCGTTCGAGAGCGGTGCCGCGCCGGTGCAGACGCTGGCCTACGGCACGGCCGGGCAGATGCATCTCGGCGACACCGTCGGCAGCCTGCAACTCGCCGGCTATGTCGGCACCTCCGGGGGGCATCTGGTGGCCTGACGCCAGGCCCGAAGCTCGGCGAACACCTCCGCCAGCACGTCGGACCAGTCCCCCGGCCGACGCTGGCGGAACAGCCGCGCCGTCGGGTACCAGGGCGAGTCGGCCCGATCGAGCAGCCAGCGCCAGTCGGGCGCCGCCGGCAGCAGGATCCATACCGGCCTGCCCAACGCGCCCGCCAGATGGGCAACCGCGGTATCCACGGCGATCACCAGGTCCATCGCCGCGACCAGTGCCGCCGTGTCGGCAAAATCCCCCAGCGCCCGGCCATGATGCGCGATCGCCTTCATGGTCGCGAACGCCGGCACATCCGCCACCCGCAACTCCCGCTGCAAACAGTGCAACGACACCTCCAGATCGAGTAGCGGGCGCAGCAGATCGAGCGGCAGCGACCGGTTGCGGTCATTGCGGTGCGACAGGCTGCCCGACCAGGCGAGGCCGAGCCGCGGCCGGCGGCGCGGGCCGAGCCGGGTTGCCCACGCCCGCACGCGATCGAGCGGCGGTGCCAGATAGGGAACGGCAGCGGGAATCGTCGCCGCCGTCGTGCCGAAGGCGAGCGGCAGACTCAGCAGCGGACAGTGCAGGTCGAAATCCGGCAGCGCCGCCCCCCGCGCCAGCACTTGCGCGGGTCCATCCAGGCTGCGCATCAGCGCCACCTGCAACGGCTGCACCTCCAGCAGCACGCGCGCGCCGCGCGCGGCCACCAGTGCCGCATAGCGACAGAATTGCAGCGTGTCGCCGTTGCCCTGCTCGGCATGCAGCAGCAGCGTGCGGCCGGCCGGATCCTCCCCCCCGAGCCAGAGCGGGGCGGCGAAATCGCGCCGGTGCGCGGCCAGCGCCGGCGTGTCCCAGCGTGCTTCGTAATCGCGCCAGCCCTGCGCGAACTCCCCGGTCAGCAGGCGGGCCAGTGACAGGTTGAAGCGCGCGCCCGCCAGGCCCGGATCGGCACGCAGGGCCGCCCGGTAGCTCGCCATCCCCGCTGCCACCCGGCCAAGGCCGAGCTCGGCATTGCCGCGGTTGGTCAGGGCATCGGCATAATCGGGCCGCAGCGCCACCGCCCGCGCCGCCGCCGCCAGCGACTCGTCAAGCCGGCCCAGCGTGCGCAACGCCACGCTGGCATTGTTCAACGCCTCCGGATAGTCGGGCTGCCGGGCCAGCGCAGCCTCGAAACTGGCCAGCGCCTCCTCCGTTCGCTCCAGCCGCAGCAGCGCATTGCCGCGGTTGTTCCAGGCTTGCGGGTAGTCGGGGCGGAGTTCAAGGGCACGGTCGTAGCCTGCCAGCGCCAGGCCGGCACGACCCAACCGCTGCTCGGCGTTGGCGCGGGCGAAATGCAGCTCGGCCCGCTTCGGCGCCACTGCCAATGCCGCGTCATAGGCATCGAGCGCCGCTTCCGTCCGGCCGAGCGCGAACAGGGCGTGGGCGCGGCCGATCCGGGCAGCGAGGTCGTCAGCACGCAGCCGCAGCAGCGCCTCCCAGTCCGCCAGGGCCGCCTCCTGCCGACCGAGCGCCGCCAGCGCCTCGGCGCGGTGGTGAAGCGCCTTCGCATGATCCGGCTGCCGGGCCAGCGCCGCGTCATAGCTCGCGATCGCCGCCGCCGTCGCACCCCTGGCCAGTTCGGCGTTGCCGCGATTGGCCAGCGCCGCGACATAGCCGGGCCGCACCAGCAGCGCCTGCGCATAGCTCGCCAGCGCCGCATCGATCCGCCCCATCGCGGCCAGCGCGACGCCGCGGTTGTTCCACGCTTCGGCATGCTGCGCCACGCGGACCAGCGCCGCATCGTAGCTGGCGACGGCGTCGGCGAAGCGGCCGAGGGCGGCGAGCGCGACGCCGCGATCGTAATGCGGCGCCGCCGGGCGCGGATCGGCCGCGATGGCTGCCTCGAACAGCTCCACCGCTTCCACCGTCCGCCCCTGCCGCGCCACCGCCAGCCCGATCAGATGCCAGGCAGCCGCCGGTGCCGGCGCATCCGCCAGCAGGGCGCGGCCGAGACGCTCGGCCTCCGCCGGATTCTCCGCCACCAGCGCGGCGGCAAGGCGCAGCGTTGGCGTCGGATCGGACGCGGTCATCCGCGGGCCGCCCCGGTTGCATCCTCCTCCGCCGCCGGCAGCCAGACGGAGAAGGTGGTGCCCTTGCCTTCCTCGCTGTCGATCGCGAGCCGGCCGCGATGGCGGCTGACGATGTGCTTGACGATGGCAAGCCCGAGGCCGGTACCGCCGGCGCTGCGGCTGCGTCCCTTGTCGATGCGGTAGAAGCGTTCCGTCAGCCGCGGCAGATGCGCGCGCGCGATCCCCGGCCCGTCATCGGCAACGCTCAGCACCACGCCGAGCCGCCCCGGCCCCTGCCCCGGCGCCGCACGCGCCAGCCCGAGCCGCACGCGCCCGTCCCTGCGGCCGTATTTCAGCGCGTTGTCGACCAGGTTCTGCAACACCTGCTCGATCTGGTCGGCATCGGCGACCAGCATCGGCAGACCGGGTTCCGCCGCCAGTTCGACATGCCCCCGCGGCTCGAATGCGGCGACGATGCGCGCCGCCAGCGCCGCGGCATCGACACGCCCGGTCGGCGGCTGGTGCTCGATCAGCTCGATGCGCGACAGCGACAGCAGGTCGTCGATCAGGCGGTTCATGCGCGCCGCCTGTTCCGCCATGATGCCGAGGAAGCGCTGCTGCGCCGGCCTGTCATCGGCCGCCGGCCCGCGCAGCGTCTCGATGAAGCCGATCAGGCTGGCCAGCGGCGTGCGCAGTTCGTGGCTGACATTGGCGACGAAATCGGCGCGCATGCGCTCCACCGCACGCTCGCGCGTGCGGTCGGACAGCACCACGATGACCTGTCCGCCATCGGCGAGCGGCGGGTCGAGCATCAGCACCGCCGCCCGCACCTCCCGCGGGACCGGCGCCGACAGGCTGAGTTCGGCGGTCTCCCCGCTGCCCCGGGCCTGCGCGCGGTCGAGCGCGGCGCGCAGGCCGGGATGACGTAGCACCGCCTGGATGTCGCCGCCGAACGCCGCGCGCGCGGCGGCATTGGCGCGGCGTACGGCATGTCCGGGGCCGAGCACCAGCAGCGGGTCGGGCAGCCGGTCGATGATCGTCTCGGTCGCGCGCAGCCCCTGCGCCACCTGCTCGGCCCGCGCGGCGAGGGTGCGGGCCAGCCGCTCGATCGCACGCGCGATGCGCTGCACGGGCGCCAGCCGCGCCGCCGACGCGGCGTGACCGAGGGCGGGATGGTTCTCGTTCAGCGCATGGCGCACGGCCTCCGCCAGCCGGGCCATGTCGCGCACCCACAGCAGCGCCAGCAGCACCGCCGCGAGCCACACCGCGGCCAGCGCGATCGCCACCCGGCCGGGCGCGGCGCCGCCCGCGCCGGGCAGCAGCAGCAGCAGCGCAACGGTCGGGGTGGCGGCAATAAGGGCGGCCGTGCCGAGCAGCAGGCCAAGGCGCATCAGATGCCGGGGCCGGAAAAGACGGTCGGCGCCGCATCGACCACCGCCGGCCCGCCGCGATGGATCGCGAACACCGCCAGGCCCCGCCGCACCGTTCCGTCCGGCCGCAGCGCCAGGATGCCATCGACGCCGGAAAATCCCTCCGGCCGCGTCAGCGAGGCGACGGAATAGCCACCGGAGGCCGCCAGCACCCGCGCGATCGCCGCCGCGTCATAGGCGAAATCGGCCAGCGCCGGTGCCGGCACGCCGTATTTGGCCTGGTAGTCGGCATCGAAACCGGCGCGGGACGCCGGATCGGGCGCCGCATACCACGCGCCACCCAAGTCCGCCCCGCCGCGCGCCGCCGGATTGGCCCACAGCGCCGGGCCGAGCACGCGCACATCGGGCGGATCGATGTCGTAGTAGCTCAGGAAGCTTGCCGCCCAGGCCAGTTTCTCGCCGGTATCGGCGAGCAGCAGGGCATCGAAGGGCGGCGGCGGGATCGGCGTCCTGGCTAGTTCCGCCGCTTCCTTGCGGCCTTCCGCCGTGTGCTTGTCGCGCGCCTCCCGGATCTTGGCATCGATCGGGCCGCGCCGGTCGGCGTAGTCGGAGAGCGCCCGCAGCGTCGCCTGGATGCCGGCATTGCTGCCGTCATGCATGCGGATATCGGGCGCCGGCAGCCCCGCGGCGCCGGCCGCGTCCTTCAGCGCCGCCGCCATCGCCTGGCCGAACGCATCGGGCGGCAGCAGCGCGGCGATGCGGGTCTTGCCCTGCGCCGTCACGGCACCGACCAGCCGGCGCACCTGCTGGCGCGGCGTGATGCCGAGCGTCCACACGCCCGGCTGCGCCTGCGCCGCATCGTTGGTGAAGGCGAGCACCGGAACACCGTTGTCGCGCGCGGGACCGGCGACCGCCGCGGTCTCCGCCCCGGTGAGCGGCCCGAGGATCAGCGCATCGCCATTGGCGAGCGCCGCGCGCACCGCCGCCGCCGCGCCCTGCGGCGTCGATTGGGTATCCTGCACGTCAAGCTTCGGCGCGCCGGGGGCGGCGAGCGCGAGCTGTGCCGCCTGCACCAGCGCCTGCCCGCGCGCCGCATTGGCACCGCTCAGCGGGGCGAGCAGCGCAACACTGCCGACCGGGCGGTTGCCAGACGCGGCACTGACGGCCGAGGGTGCGCTGCCGCCGGCGGGCGCACCGATCTGCCCGCAGGCGGCGAGCGCCAGTGCCGCAGCAAGGAGCGAGAATGTCTGACGAATCATCGGACCTGCCTTTGCCTGCGCCTGCCGTCCCTGACGGACTTGTGCTGGTTCCGACGCCGCTCGGCAATATCGGTGATATGACAGTGCGCGCCGCGGCGGCGTTGCGCAGCGCCGACCTGATCCTGTGCGAGGATACGCGCGTCACCGCGCGCCTGCTCGCCGCCCTCGGCATCGCGGGGCGGACGCTGTGGCCCCTGCACGAACATAACGAGGATGCGCGCATCGCCGCCGTGCTGGCGCGGCTGCGGGAGGGGCAGCGCGTGGCGCTGGTCTCCGATGCCGGGACGCCGCTCGTCTCCGACCCCGGCTACCGGCTGGTGCGGGCGGCGATCGCGGCGGGGCTGGCGGTGGCGGCGCTGCCTGGGGCGAATGCGGCCGTGCTGGCGCTGGTGCTGTCCGGCCTGCCACCGCTGCCGTTCCTCGCCCTCGGTTTCCCGCCGCCGCGGACGGCAGCGCGGCGGGCGGCGTTCGCACGCCTGCGCGCGGCCGAACAGGCCGGGCTTGCGGCAACCCTGATCTGGTACGAAGCCCCGCACCGGGCAGCCGAAACGCTGGCCGATCTCGCGCTGATCTTCGGCGCCGACCGGCCGGCCGCACTGGCGCGCGAACTGACCAAGCGGTTCGAGGAGGTGCGGCGCAGGCCGCTCGGCGCACTGGCGGCGGCGGCGGCGGAAACCCCGCCGCGCGGCGAAGTGACGCTGCTGGTCGGCCCGCCGCCGGCGGCGCCGCCGGATGCCGCCGACCTGGATACGGCGCTGCGTGCCGCGCTTGCGGGCGCGAGCGTGAAGCAGGCGGTGGCCGAGGTCAGCGCCGCCACCGGCCTGCCGCGGCGGGTCGTTTATGCGCGGGCACTGGCGCTCAGCGCGCCAGGCCCCCGATAGCTTGCTTCGGGCGCGCCGCGGCGGCTCAGATTTCCTTGCGCGCCATCATGCCGGCGATGGTGTCGGCCTGCCGCGTCGCCAGTGCGACGATGGTCAGCGTCGGGTTCTCGGCCCCGCCGGTGGTGAACTGCGAGCCGTCGGCGATGAACAGGTTGCGGATATCGTGCGTCTGGCCCCATTTGTTGACCACGCCGTCCCGCGGCTTTTCGCTCATGCGGTTGGTGCCGAGATTATGCGTCGAAGGATAGGGCGGTGTCGGGAACGTGCGCACCGCACCCACCGCTTCATAGATCGCCCGGCCGCGGTCATAGGCATGTGCGCGCATCGCCAGATCGTTGGCGTGGTCGTCGAAATGCACGCTCGCGACCGGCATGCCGAACCTGTCCCTGACCACGGGATCGAGCGTCACCCGGTTGGTTTCCTGCGGCATGTCCTCACCGACGATCCACAGCCCGGCCATGTGGTCGTAGCTGTCGAGCGCCGAGGTGAACGACCGTCCCCACGCGCCGGGATCGAGGAAGGCGGCAGTGAAGGCGAAGCCGAGCGACAGCGTCTCCAATTCATAGCCGCCTACGAAGCCGCGGGAGGAATCGTTGACCGCCTCGTCGCGCACCACGCCGGCCATCGTGGTGCCGCGGTACATATGCACCGGCTTGTCGAAGATGGCATAGACCGACCCGGTGGTATGGCGCATGTAGTTGCGGCCGACCTGGCCCGAGGAATTGGCCAGCCCGTCGGGAAACATGCTGGACGCAGAGTTGAGCAGCAGGCGCGGGCTTTCCAGGGAATTGCCGGCGACCGCCACCACGCGCGCCTTCTGCCGCTGCAGGGCGCCGTCCTTGTCGGCATAGACGACGCCGGTGACGAGGCCGCGCGCGTCATGCTCGATGTGCAGCACCTGGCACTGTTCGCGCACTTCCAGCTTGCCGGTGGCTTCGCCTTTCGGAATCTCCGCATACAGCGTGGACCATTTGGCGCCGGACTTGCAGCCCTGGAAGCAGAAGCCGATCTGCTGGCAGGCACCGCGGCCGTCCCGCGGCTCCGAATTGATCGACATGCGGCCGGTGTTCACTTCCTTGTAGCCGATCTTGCGCGCGCCGGCCTCCAGCACCTTGAAATTGTTGTTGCCGGGCAGGCCGGGGATGTTGTTGGTGCGGGTGGTGCCCATGCGGTCCTCGGCCTTGGCATACCACGGCTCCATTTCGGCGAGCGTGATCGGCCAGTCGAGCAGGTTGGCGCCGCCGAGGCCGCCATAGACGCTGCGGGTGCGGAACTCGTGCTCCTGCAATCGCAGCGACGCGCCGGCCCAATGGATCGAGGTGCCGCCCACCGCCTTGACGATCCACGCCGGCAGATTGGGGAAGTTCCTGTGGACGCGCCAGGTGCCGGAGGTGGTGCGGGCATCGGTCCAGGCGAGCTGGCCGAACGACGCCCATTCGTCGTTGACGAAATCCTCTATCTCGTAGCGTGCGCCCGCTTCCAGGATGACGGTGTTGATGCCCCGTCGTGCCAGATCGGTCCCCAGCGTGCCGCCGCCGGCGCCGGACCCCACGATGACGACGACACTGTCGTCGTTCCTGTCGAACTGTGCCATGTCCGTCCCGCTCCCGCGCTGCCGTTACAGCCATTCCAGATCATTGAAGCCGCGATGGATATAGCCGCCCTTCGCCGCGCTCTCTCCCTCGTAGCCGAACAGCGGCCAGATCTCGTGCTGGTTGTAGAGGCTGACGATCAGCCCGCTGCGCACGGTCTCGAAGAAGGCGCCGTCCTGGATGTGGCGCAGCAGAACGACGCGGTCGGCTTCCCAGGCGACATCGACATAGGGCTGGCGATGGCGTGCCTTGGCGAACCCGTCGAGCGTGGCCACGCCGTCCTCCAGCATGGTGCGCGTCGCGGCGTCCTGGGCCGCCTTGATGTCCCACGGCTTGATGGCGATCGCGTAGTATTTGTCGGCCAGCCGGTCGTGCGGATAGATGTCGCGCGCCATCAGGATCAGCGTGCGCACTGTCGCCGGCTGCAACGTCCTGACTTCCAGGCCCCACGCCTCGCCGGCATGGATCAGGGCGCTGCCCGACACCGCGATCGCCGCCGCGGCGGCGCCGGCCTTGAGGAATTCGCGCCGGTCGAGGCGCGCTCCGGGGCCGGTGCTGGCCCGCTCGCTCTGTCGCATTCCTGTCCTCCCTTCCTGGCCCGCCCGCCGCGCGTCAGCGGTAGCGGCCCTGCTTTTGCAAGACTTCGATCCGATAGCCGTCGGGATCGCTGACGAAGAACAGCCGCGCCAGCAGCGTGCCGCCGTGGCGCATCTCCCGGATCGGCGTCGGCTGCAACCCGCTCGCGACGAAGCGCGCGTGCTCGGCAGCAAGATCATCGACGGCGAACGCGACATGACCGTAGCCGTCGCCATGCGTGTACGGCGCGGTACGATCATGGTTGATCGTCAGTTCAACCTCGAAATCCGCCTCGGCATTGCGCAGATAGACCAGGGTGAACCCGTCGAAATCGAAGCGGTCGGCGATGTCGAGGCCGAAGGCGGTACGATAGAACGCCACCGCGCGGCCCTCGTCCAGCACCCGGATCATGGCATGGATTGCTTTTGCCATCTGCATGCTCATTGTGATGAGGAGAGAGATTTCAGGTAATCGATGACCAGCTTCCGCTTTGCCGGGTTCGCCTGACGATAGTTCATCACCGTCCCCGGATGCGCCGCCTGGGCGTTGGCGATCCAGGGATCGAGCGTGGTCTCGTCCCACACCCACCCGCCGTTCCTGAGGGCGGCGGAGTAGCTGAAACCGGGCAGCGTGCCGGCGCGGCGGCCGAACACGCCGTAAAGGTTCGGCCCCTGGCGGGTGCCGCCGTCCTTCCCGGCGGTGTGACAGACGCCGCAGCTGGTCTCGAACTGACGTTGCCCTGCCTGCACGTCCGCAGCCGCGGCGCTGTCCTGGGCGTGGCCGGCCGGCGGCCGCACCGCCAGCACCGGCAGCAGCGCCACCATCAGCCGCCTCCAAGACCCTGCCCGCATCTCGACGCCCCTCCCTCATGCTTGGCTGCACGCTAGGCGCCGCGGCACCGGGCCGGGTAGTAGCGGATTACTACATTGCCGATTGCGGCAGGGCGTCGAGGGCAGTCGCGGCGAAGCGTCGGCGTGCCTCGGGGTCAGGGCGGATGGTGCCGGCATAGGTCAGGCAGGCGCAGCGCAGCAGCGAGGTAAAGTTCGTCACTTCGCCGTGTTCCTCCAGCACCTCGTCGTGCAGGACGGTGAGGAAGCGGCCGAGCGTGATGCCCTGGTCGGCGGCGATCTCGGCCAGCACGTCCCAGAACGCCCCCTCCAGCCGGATCGAGGTGACATGGCCGGCCAGCCGGACGGAGCGGGTCTCGCTCGCATAGCTGCGCGGGTCGGTTCGCGCGAACAGCTTGCACATGCGGTTCTCCTGGCGTTTCCCGCCGCGACAGTACCGGTGCCGGTGCTGGGGGAAAAGGGCCGGCCCTTCGCCCTCCCGGCCCGGTCCGGGCCCCACCCGAACGAAGCCGCTTGACGGCCCGCACCCATCGTCGTGAGACTGCACCGGCAATGCGCGGGGCGCCGGGGCGGCATGCGCGGATGCGCGGCGCGCCGGGGCGCCGCCGGAGCACCTCAGGGGGAAAGCATGACGATCGAGAGCAGGACGCCGCATCTGGACCGGCTGCAACACCAGGTCGCCGACGGGCGCATGAGCCGGCGGGAGTTCGCGCGCTATGCGACACTGCTCGGCCTCGCCGCGCCGGCGGCGCTGCGCATGGCCGGCCTCGCGCCGGCGGCACCGGCCCGCGCCGAAAGCATGCCGATGGGCGGGACGCTGCGTGTCGGCACCCGCATCATGGACCTCAAGGATCCCGCCACCTATTCCTGGGCGTACCAGAGCAACGTGTCGCGCCAGGTGGTCGAGTACCTGACCCTCACCGACGCCCACAACATCACCCATCCCTATCTGCTGGAAGGCTGGTCGGTCAGCCCCGACCTCAAGACCTGGACGCTCAACGTCCGCAAGGGCGTGAAATGGCGCAACGGCCGCGACTTCACTGCCGACGACGTGGTGTGGAACCTGCACCAGCTCACCAACGCCGCGGTCGGCTCCTCCTTCGTCGGGCTGGTCAAGGGCTATCTGCTCAAGGAGGTGAAAGGGCCCGACGGCAAGACCACGACGGAACTGTGGGATGCCAGCGCGATCGAGAAGGTGGACGACCACACCGTGCGGCTCAACTGCCGCGAAGCCCAGGTGTCGGTGCCGGAGCACCTGTTCCACTATCCCGCGGCCATGCTCTATCCCGAGGAAAAGGGCGTCTTCCAGCCCGGATCGCAGGGCACCGGACCGTTCGAGCTGATATCGACCGATACCGGCAAGCTGGCCGTGCTGCGCAAGGTAAAATCCTACTGGGGCGATCCCGCCTATCTCGACAGCATCGAACAGGTGGACATCGGTGACGATCCGGCGGCGGCGATCGCCGCCCTGGCGTCGCGGCAGTTGCACGGCCTCATCTTCGCCGATCCGGTGCAGTATGACGCGCTGAACGCCATGCCGCACCTGAAGATGTACCAGATCGCCAGCGCCGAGACGATCGTGCTGCGGTTCCGCGAGTCGGAAAAGCCGTTCAACGACCCGCGCGTGCGCCGTGCCATGAAACTGTCGCTCGACGCCAAGCCGATCCTGGAAGTGGCGCTGCGCGGCATCGGCCAGCCCGGCGACAACACGCATTGCTCGCCCGCTCAGCCCGATACGATGCCGATCGCGCCGATGGGTTTCCACCCGGACGAGGCGAAGAAGCTGCTCGCCGAAGCCGGCTATCCCAACGGCTTCGACACCACGCTCTATGTGCCGAACGATCTGCCCTGGGGGGTCGCGCAGGCCCAGGCGGCGGTGGAGCAGTGGCAGAAGGTCGGCATCCGGGTGAAGCTCAACGTGATGCCCGGCGCCGAATACTGGGATGTCTGGACCAAGGTGCCGTTCGGCTCGACCATCTGGTATCACCGGCCGCTGGCGATGATGATCATCGGCCTCGGCTATCGCACCGGTGTGCCGTGGAACGAAAGCGGCTACTCCAACCCCAAGCTCGACGCGCTGCTGACGCAGGCGGAAGGCACGCTGGAGATGGACAAGCGGCGCGAGATCATGGGCCAGATCGAGCAGATCATGCACGAGGACGGGCCGATCGCGCAGCCGCTGTGGCGCAACAACTTTACCTTCTACGACAAGGCGGTGCTGGGCGCGGAGATCCACCCGTCGAACTACTTCTTCGGCAACCGGCTGGCATTGCAGAAGGGCTGACGCCGCCGGTCATCCTGCGCCGGGTCGCGGCAGCGCGATGCGCTGCGGGGCGAACCGGCCGCTGGCCGCGTCGGCGTGGCAGGCCTCGCAGGCGCTGCGGCGATAAACCGGCGGGGCGCTGAACACCGCCGCCGCGATCGCGCGATGGCGCCGCCGCCAGCCCGGCGTGTCGGTGATGCGCAGCGATCCGTCGGCGGCGGGCGTGCGCAGCAGATGCGCGGGCAGCGTGTCCCAGTGTTCGGCGGCATTGGCATCAAGCCACGCACGCAGCTGCGCGACCTGATCGGCCGACAGCGTTGCATCGGCGGTGAAATGATGCCGCAGATCGCCGAGCAGCCGGTCCCAGGTCGCGGCGGGCGCGAGACTTGGCGGAAAGCCGAGATGGCAGGCGCCGCACTGCTCGGCGTACAGCGGATCCGGCACCGCCGGCGGCACGCCCCTTGCGGGCAGCGCGGCCAGCGCGACGGTGCCGAGCGAGGCTGCCCCCAGCCCGCAAGCGGTGATCGCCGCGGCCAGACGCGGACGCGCCCGCGCCGGCGTGACCGGCACGAACGGCGGTGCCGCCGGCTTGTCGCCGGTCAGCATCGCCCGCACCAGATTCTCGCGCCCCCGCCAGCTCTCCAGGGCGACGCCGGCGAGGTGCAGGGCGATCAGCCCCAGCAGCATGATCGCCAGCGCCCTGTGCCAGCCGAGCGCGCCGTGCCCCAGGTCATAGGACAGGAACGCCCGCAGCGGCCCCTGCTTCAGCATCCCGCCCAGCGCCACCGCCCCGCTCGCACCAAGCAGGGCCGGCACGCCGAGCAGCGCCAGCACCATCAGCGCGCCGAGCGGATTATGGCCGGCATGGCGCATGCGGGGCCGGCGCGGCAGGCCGCGCAGATGCGCGATCAGCGCCGCCGGGTGCGGCACGAAGGCGGCAAACCGCGCATGCGTCGGGCCCAGTACGCCCCACACGGCACGCCAGAACACCACGGCCAGCACCCCCACCCCGACCGCCAGATGCCAGGCGAGCCAGGTGCGCCCGAGCACGAACCCGCTCCACGCCGACGCCGCGATGCCGAGCACCAGCAGCCAGTGCGCCGCCCGCACCCCCCGATCCCACACCCGGACCACGGCAGCGCCGCCGGCATCGTCCTGCTGCGTCATGGCGTTGAGATAGGGCGGCGGCGGCTTGGGCAAAGCGGGCGGCACGCCTATCCTGCCGCACCATGAGCCGCGAACGCACCGACCATATCCTCGAAAGCGCCGGGCATCGCCTGAAAGCCGCCTGGTGGGGGCCACCGCCGGCATCGGCGCCGACGCTCGTGCTGCTGCACGAAGGGCTGGGGTCGCTCGGCCTGTGGCGGGATTTTCCGGCCCGCGTCGCCGCCGCCACCGGCTGCGGCGTGCTGGCATGGTCACGCGCGGGCTACGGCCGCTCCGCCCCGATCACTCTGCCGCGCCCGCTCGATTACATGCAGCGTGAGGCGGCGCATGCCGTGCGGCCGGTGCTGGACGCCTTCGCCGTCCGCCGCTGCCTGCTGATCGGCCATTCCGACGGCGCCTCCATCGCCGCCCTCTATGCCGGCACCGCCCACGATGCGCGCCTCGCCGGCCTCGTGCTGCTGGCACCGCATTTCGTGGTGGAGGAGGTGAGCATCGCCGGCATCGCCGCGGCACGGGAACGGTATCTGCACGGCGATCTGCGGGCACGCCTCGCCCGCCACCACGATGATGTCGAGGGCGCGTTCTGGGGGTGGAACCGCGCCTGGCTCGACCCCGCCTTCCGTGCCTGGGACATCACTGCCGAAGCGGCCCGCATCACGGTGCCCACGCTGCTGCTCCAGGGGCTGGCGGACCCCTACGGCACCGTGGCGCAGGCGGAGATTGCGCGGCGCTGCCTGCCCGGCCCGCTGGAGGTGATGCTGCTGCCCGGCATCGGCCACACCCCGCAGACCGAGGCAGCGGCAGACACGCTCGCCGCCATCACGGGGTTCGTCGGCCGCGTGCTGTCGGGCACCGGCGCCGACATCACCGGTCCCCCGGCATCGGCAACCCGTCCCGGGGATTGATCGGCACGCAACGGCCGGGGATCGCGACCGTGCCGCGCTGCTTGCGCGCCCGGCGCCGGGCGATAGGCTGGCCGCTTCCGGCAGCAAGGACGCGCCAGGTGCAGCGCATCGATTTCGAGACGCATCCCGACCGCTACCGTCACTGGCGCCTCGCCTGCGACGGGCCGGTCGCGCATCTGACGATGGACGTGGACCCTGCCGCCAGCCTTTTTCCGGGCTGCGAACTCAAGCTCAATTCCTACGATCTCGGCGTCGATATCGAACTCGCCGACGCGGTGCAGCGCCTGCGCTTCGAGCATCCGGAGGTGCGCTGCGTCGTCCTGCGCTCCGGCAGGGAGGGCGTGTTCTGCGCCGGCGCCAACATTCGCATGCTCGGCCGCGCCAGCCACGGCCACAAGGTGAATTTCTGCAAATTCACCAACGAGACGCGCTGCGCCATCGAGGAAGCCTGTGACGAGAGCGGCCAGCCCTGGCTCGCCGCGATCTCCGGCGCCTGTGCCGGCGGCGGCTATGAACTGGCGCTGACCGCTTCGCGCCTGCTGCTGATCGACGACCGCCGCAGCGCCGTCTCGCTGCCGGAAATGCCGCTCCTCGCCGTGCTGCCCGGCACCGGCGGCCTCACCCGCCTGACCGACAAGCGCCGGGTGCGGCGCGACCTCGCCGACCTGTTCTGCTCGCTTGAGGAAGGCGTGCGCGGCCGGCGCGCGGTCGAATGGCGGCTGGTCGATGAAGTGGTGCCGCCCTCGCGCTGGGAGGCGACGGTGGCGGAACGGGCCGCTTCGCTCGCGGCCGGCTCCGACCGGCCGGCGGGGGGGCGCGGCATCGCATTGCCGCCGCTGGACCGGCGGTTCGCGGATGACGCGGTGCGCTATCGCCATGTCGATGTGACGCTCGACCGTGCCTTCCGCCGCGCCACCATCACTGTGCGCGGGCCGGACGCACTGCCCGGCGATCTCGCCGGCATTCATGCGGCCGGCGCGGCGTTCTGGCCGCTCGCGATGGCGCGCGAACTGGACGACGCGATCCTGCATCTGCGCTTCAACGAACCCACACTCGGGTTGCTGGTGCTGCGCACGGAGGGGGACGCGGCGCGCGTGCTCGCGGCCGATGCGCTGCTGGCGGCGCACGATGGCGACTGGCTCGTGCGGGAAATCCGCCTGCTGCTGCGGCGCACGCTCAAGCGGCTCGACCTCACCGCGCGCAGCCTGATCGCGCTGATCGAGCCAGGAAGCTGCTTTGCCGGCACGCTCGCCGAACTCGCCTTCGCTGCCGACCGGGCGCTGATGTTGGCGGGACCGCAGGCGGGAGATGCGGCGGCAACACTGGCGCTGAGCGCGCTCAATTTCGGCGCCTGTCCGATGTCGAACGGGCTGACCCGCCTGCAAACCCGCTTCCTCGGCGAACCGGAGACGCTCGCGCGCGCCGAGGCAGCCACGGGCCGGATGCTGGATGCCGGGGCGGCGATGGCGCTCGGCCTCGTCACCCTGGCCCCCGATGCGCTCGACTGGGACGACACCGTGCGCCTGCTGCTGGAGGAGCGGGCGAGCTTCTCGCCCGATGCGCTGACGGCGCTGGAAGCCAATCTGCGCTTCGCCGGGCCGGAGACGATGGAGACACGCATCTTCGGCCGTCTCACCGCGTGGCAGAACTGGGTGTTCCAGCGCCCGTCCGCGGTCGGCGAAGCCGGTGCCCTGAAACGCTACGGCACCGGCCTCAGGCCCGAATTCGATCCCGAGCGGACGTGAGCGAAGCCCGATCCCGTCAGGACACCAGCGGCGCCGGCGCGACGCAGGTGACCTTGTCGCGGGGGGCGTAGTCGATCACCACCTCGCGGGTGATCGGCTGCGGCTCGTAAAGCTGGCCCGGCAGCCCGGCGCTGTTGACCGGGCGCATCAGCGCCACCCCGACCTTGAGCCGCGCATGCGCCGCCTGGAAGTTGAACGCCGCCGAGCAGATATGCGCACCGTATTTCTCCAGGAAATCCTTGACGATCCCGGCGACTGGCCCGCCCCCCGCCGCCGCCACCGCCTCGGCCGGCAGCGTCACCGAAACGCCGCCCTTCGCGTCGGCGGTGATGGAGGGCGGACAGCCATCATCGCCCGACCAGATCGACTCCGGCAATTCCCCCGCCTGCGCCGAGAGGGCCGTGAACACGGCGAGGGCGGCGGCGGCGGACAACATGCGCTGAATCACCATACCTATCCTTCTTCCGTTGCGTACGGCTCCGGGTGCGGGGCGTTATGCGACTCGGGACGTTATGCGACTCGGGACGTTATGCGACTATCGTGCCAACTCCTTCAGACTGTCGCGGATCAGGGCATCCAGGGCCGCCTCCTGCCCCAGCCGCTCCGTCGCCCGCGCCAGCGCCGCCTGCGCCTCCGGCCTGCGGTAGCCGAGATTGAGCAACGCCGAGAGGGCGTCCCCGGCGGCACCGCCGCCGGGTGGGGGCAGCACCGGGGCGAACCCCGTCCCCGCCGGCATCGCCCCCGCCCGCTCGCGCAGTTCCGACAGCAGCCGCACGGCCAGCTTGGCCCCAACGCCGGGCGCGCGGGTCAGCGCCGCGCGGTCGCCGGCATGGATCGCGGCAATCAATTCCCGCGGCGACAGCGCCGACAGCACGCCCAGCGCCACCTTCGCCCCCACCCCCTGCACCGTGGTCAGCAGCCGGAACCACTCGCGCTCCGCCGGCTCGGCGAAGCCGTAGAGCAGAATCGCGTCCTCGCGCACCTGTGTCTCGATCAGCAGGGCCGCGATGCCGCCGGCGGGCAGGGCGGCGAGGGTGCGGGTGGAGGCATGGACGAGATAGCCGACGCCGTTCACGTCGATCACACAGCGCCCGTCCTCCAGCGCCTCGACCCGGCCGGCGAGCCGCGCGATCATGCCATGCGCACGCCCGCCGCGATGCGCAGCCGGCTGGCGCGGTGATGGGCGTGGCAGATGGCGACGGCCAGCGCGTCCGAGGCGTCGGCGCGGTGCAGGCAGGCCCCTGGCAGCAGGCGGCGCACCATCTCCGCCACCTGTTCCTTGGCCGCCCCGCCGGTGCCGACGACGGCGCGCTTGACCGCCTTGGCGCCATATTCCGCCACCGGGATTCCCGCCAGCGCCGGCGCCAGCAGCGCCACCCCGCGGGCATAGCCGAGCTTCAGCGTCGCGGTGCCGTTGCGGTTGACATAGGTCTCCTCGACCGCCGCCTCATCGGGCTGCCATGCCGCCAGCAGCGCCGCCAGCGCGTCATGCAGCGCGCGCAGCCGCTCCGGCACGCCCGCCCCGCTGTCGGTCGCGATCACGCCGTCGGCCAGGTGGCGAAGCCGGTTGCCCTCCGCCGCCACGACGCCCCAGCCGGTGAAGCGCAGGCCGGGGTCGATGCCGAGCAGGCGGGCCATCTTCGCCGTTCAGCCCGACAGCGTCTGCATGACGGCGTCGGGGATGTCGAAATTGGCATAGACGTTCTGCACGTCGTCGCTCTCCTCCAGCGCGTCGAGCAGTTTCAGCACCGCCCGCGCCCGCTCCTCGTCCAGCGTCACGCTGGTCGTCGGGCGCCATTCCAGCCGTGCCGTCTCGGGCGCGCCGAAGCGCGCTTCCAGCGCGTCGTGCACGGCGAAGAACGCATCCGGCGCCGCCGCCACCTCGTGGCCGTCCGGCGTCGTCGCCACGTCGTCGGCCCCGGCCTCGATCGCCGCCTCCAGCATCGCCTCCTCGCCCGCCGCCTCCCTCGGATAGCGCACGATGCCGCGCCGGGTGAACAGGAAAGCGACCGAATTGGTCTCCCCCAGCACGCCGCCATGCTTGCTGAACGCCGCCCGCACGTCCGAGGCGGTGCGGTTGCGGTTGTCGGTCAGCGCCTCCACGATTACGGCGACGCCGGCGGGGCCATAGCCCTCATACCGCACTTCGACATAATCGTCGCCGCCGGTGCCGCCGCTCGCCTTGCGGACGGCGCGATCGACCGTGTCCTTTGGCATGTTGGCCTGCCGCGCAGCGGCGACCGCGGCGCGCAGGCGCGGGTTGGCGGCCGGATCGGGCAGGCCGTTGCGCGCCGCCACCGTGATCTCGCGGATCAGGCGCGCGAAGATGCGGCCCCGCCGCGCGTCCTGCGCGCCCTTGCGGTGCATGATGTTCTTGAACTGCGAATGGCCGGCCATCGAACCCGTCCCGAAAGAAGAACCGGCGCGTCCTTACACGTCCGGCCACGCCGGCGCGAGCCGCCCGCCCTGGCGCAGCGGCGCGATGCGCCGGGCAAGCCCGGTGGCATCGTCGGTTTCCACGAACACGCCGCAGAGCGTCGCCGCCCCCTCCGCGGGTTGCAGCCGCTCGCCCGGCATGCGGCGCCAGAACCGGGTCGCGGCGGCGTCCTTCTGCATGCCAATGACGCTGTCGAAGTCGCCGCACATGCCGACATCGCTGACATAGGCGGTGCCGCCCGGCAGCACCTGATGGTCGGCGGTCGGGCAATGCGTGTGGGTGCCGACGATCACGCTCGCCTGTCCGTCGAAGGAATGCGCGAAGCCCATCTTCTCGCTGGTCGCCTCGGCGTGGAAATCGCAGACGATGGCGGCGACGCTGCCGCCCAGCCGGTGCTTCGCCAACTCGACGGCGGTGCCGCGGAACGGGCAATCCAGCGCCTCCATGAACAGCCGCCCCATCACGTTCAGCACCAGCGCCCGCCGCCCGTCGGCCAGCGTCACCACCACGCTGCCGGCGCCGGGGGTGCCGGGGGGGAAGTTCAGCGGACGAAGCAGGGTCGGGGTTTCGGCGATATAGGGGATGATCTCCTTGCGGTCCCAGGCATGGTTGCCAAGCGTGATGGCATCGGCGCCGGCGGCGAATAGGGCGCGCGCCATCTCCGGCGCAAGGCCGAAGCCGTGGGAGGCATTCTCGGCGTTCACCACCACGAGCTCGGCGCCGAGCGCGGCGCGCAGGCCGGGCAGCGCGGCGATCACGGCATCGCGGCCGCTGCGGCCGACGACATCACCCAGGAACAGGATACGCATTCAGAAATCCTTGCACCGTATGACGCCGCGCTCGGTCGCGACGGCATCGAGCCGCGCGTCATGCCCGTCCGCCGGCACCGCGTCGAGTTCCTGGGCGGCGAACGCGCAGCCGATGGCGCGCGCGCCCGGCAGCCCGGCCAGCGTGCGGTCGTAGTAGCCGCCGCCATAGCCGAGCCGACGGCCGCTGCGGTCGAAGGCGAGCAGCGGCACCAGCAGCCAGTCCGGCGTGCCGGTGTCACCCTCGGGACAGACGGTGCCGAAGCGCTCCTGCCGCATCGCCGCGCCGGGGTGCCAGTGCCGGAAGACCAGCGGCCGGCCGCGCGGCGGGGTTTCCGGCAGCAGGATCGCATGGCCGCGGCGATGCAGCGCGAGCAGCAGGGGACGGATGTCGATCTCCCCGGCAAGCGGCCAGAAGCCGGAAACCACCGCCCCGGGTGGCGGCGGAAGGGCGGCGAGCAGATGCTCGGCCAGCCGCATCCCCCAGGCCGGATCGCACAAGGCCCGCGCCGCCAGCGCCAGCACCCGCGCCCGCCGCTTGGCGCCCGCCAGATCGGCACCACCCGGATCGCGAGGGGGGTGCGGAGCCACCCTGGCCGTTGGCGTTATCACCCTCCCAGAGCCTGCGTGAGCAGGTGGGTGCCAGATACCGTGACCACGATCACGACAGCGCCAGCTCCCAGGAGAGTTGCTATCGGCCCCGGGGATGAATTGCCTGACGCACCGGGCAGCCCCGCCTTTGCCATATGCCCTCTCCGCCGCCCCACTGCAACCGCCCCGGCAGAAATGTCAAAGGCCGAAATGTCAGGGGGGTGATCCGCAAGCCGACCGCCTCCGACATGGCGGCGTTCGCACAACCGGAGCCGCCCTCTCGCCACCCCGGCTCTCGACTCCCCGCCCGGATCGGGCAGCAGAACGGCTGGCGCAAGAAATTCGGCCGGTATCCAAGGATCGCGCCAGACGCTGACAGGTCATCTGGCCGCAAGCTTGTCTGCCCGGCACCGCGGCAGGATGCCCGGAGTCTGTCGGCACCGGGCGAGCCACCACCAAAATCGCCCGTCCCATTGAACCGGAGGTGACCCCGGCATGCAGATGCCGGCGAAAGGCAAACGACCACCTGAAATCCGCCCCGCTTTTCATCGGCCTGCTACACGACCGCCGCCGGAGGTGGTGGTTATTTCACCAGCGGACAGCCCCCGGCTGCGAGCGGCCGGAACGCCGCCGCCGCCGGGATGGTGGCGAGGGGGACATAGACATCGTGCGGACCGCCGCTTTCCGCCGGCGACTTGACCCGGAAGCGATACATGTCGTGGACTGCCCTGCCATCGGCGCGGATCGTCACCCGGCCGAACAGCGGATCATCGATCGGCGCGCGGCGCATCGCGGCGACGACCTGCTCGCCCTCGATCGTCCGCGCATCGCGCACCGCGCGCAGATAGGCAAGCGTCGCGGAATAGACACCGGCCTGATCCTCGGTCGGCATGCGCCCGCCCATCACCGCGGCGAAGCGGCGGCTCCAGGCCCGGGTGCCGTCGTTGAGATCCCAGTAGAAGGCCTCCGTCAACTCCAGCCCCTGCGCCACGGCAAGGCCCATCGCCTCGATGTCGGTCAGTTCCGCGAACAGCGCCGCCGGCGTCATCTTCGGCGTGACGCCGAATTCCCGCGCCTGCTTGACCGCGTTGATCATGTCGGTCCCGGTGGTCGCCAGGGCCAGCACGCCGGCCCCCGAATTCTGCGCCTGCAACAGCGGCGCGGCAAAATCCGTGGTGCCGAGCGGCTGACGGTTGGCACCCACCACGACGCCGCCGAGCGCCTCGACCGCTTCCCTGGCGTCGGTTTCCAATGCGAGGCCGAGCGCATAGTTGACGGTCAGGAAATACCAGCTCCGGCCGCCCTGCGGCACCAGCCCCGCCGCCATGCTCCGGCCCTGCACCCAGGTATCGCTCACCCATTGCACCGTGGTCGGCAGGCAGGATTTGCCGGTCAGCGCCGAGGTCATGGCGCTGGAGGCGAGTGCCACGCGGTGCAGGTCGTGCGCCACCGTCGCCACTGCCAGCGCAACGCCGGAATTCGGCAGATCGACGACGGCGCCGACACCTTCCTCGCCGAGCCAGCGCCGCGCGATGGCGGAGCCGACATCCGGCTTGTTCTGATGGTCGGCGGCGATGATCTCGACCGTGAGACCGCCGCTTTCGGCTGCGAAATCCTGTGCCGCGAGGCGCGCCGCGGCAACCGAACCGGCGCCCACCTCGTCGGTAAACGGGCCGCTCATGTCGGTCAGCACGCCGACCCGCACCCGGTCGCCGGGAGTCTCGGCATGGGCCACCGATGCCGTCAGGCAGGCCGCGAGCAGCAGCGGGCGAAGGGGCGGCATGGGCGTCTCCCTGTTCTACATCAGTGTTCTACAGCAGATCGAAATACTCGGCCTGTTCCCATTCGCTGACATCGGCGGCGAAGCGCTCCAGCTCCGCCTCCTTCAGGCGGGCGAAATAGCCGAGGAAGAAGCGGCCGAACGCCGCGGCGAAGCAGGCATCGTCGGAGAGCGCGGCGAGGGCTTCGCCTAGCCCGCCGGGCAGGCGCGGCGCCGTGCCGTCATACGGGGCGTCGGCCGGCGGTCCCGGATCAATCGCCAGGTCGATGCCGTCGAGGCCGGCCGCGATCAGCGCCGCCATCGCCAGATAGGGGTTGGCACCCGGTTCGCCGCCACGATGCTCAAGCCGCGTCGCCGCCGACCCCGGCGCCCCGAGCACGCGCACCAGCACGCCGCGGTTGTCCAGCGCCCAGCAGGCGCGGGTCGGCGCGTTGGTGAACGGCCGGTATCGCTTGTAGCCGTTGATGGTTGGCGTGGTGAAGGCGCAGGCGGCACCGGCATGGCGCAGCAGGCCGCCGAGCCACGCGCGGCCGGGATCACTCAGCGCCGCGGCCCCTGCCGCGGCGACGCCGGGCGGTGCGGCAAACAGGTTGGTGCCGGCGGCATCGCGCAGCGAGTGATGGAGATGCCAGCCGCTGGCAACGGCATTCGGCAGGCGCGGGCGGCACATGAAGCTCGCGACATGCCCCGCGCGCCGGCACACCTGCTTCACCGCGGAACGGATCAGCAGCAACTGGTCGGCCGCCTCGATGCCGGTGGCGGGCGCGAAGGTCAGCTCCACCTGGCTCGGCCCGAATTCCACCTCCAGACTGCGCAGCGGCAGATGCAGCGCCTGCAACGCCGCGCGCAGGCGCTCCATCAGCGGGTCGAGTTCGTCGTAGCGCAGTTCAGTCAGATACTGGTAGCCGGGATTGAGCAGCTGGCGCCGACCGGGCCTGCCGTCCGGATCCGCCTCGGCGGACTGGCGGACGATATGGCACTCGATCTCGATGCCGGCGACGAACTGCATGCCGCGGGCATCGAGCGCCCCTATCTGTTGCGCCAGCAGCGCACGGCTGGACAGCGGCATCTTCCGCCCGTCGGGCAGGAACAGGTCGCACAGCAACCAGCCGCTGTGCGGCGTCCACGGCAGGATGCGGAATGTCGCCGGGTCAGGCAGCATCACCATGTCGGCCGCCCCGCGCAGCAGCTTCAGCCCGAAGCCGCCATCGGCGGAAAACACGGGAAACGCCGTCTTGCCGGACAGATCCTTCATCAGCAGCGTCGTCGTCGCGGTCACGCCGTCGGCCAGGCCGCGCACGGCCGCGGCGGCGGTCAGCGTCTTGCCGCGCAGCACGCCATGCGCATCGGCAAACGCGAAGCGGACCACGCCAACATCTTCGGCCTCGATGCGCGCGGTCAGCTCGGCCGCCGCGGCGTGCTGATCGGCGGTCCACAGCCCGTGACGGAGGGCGAAGCCGTCCACCGGCCGCTCAGGCCGCTTCCGACAGAACGGCATTCCACGGCGCGGCGGCACGTCGCCGCCGGTCCTGCGCCAGCCAGTACGCCTGCCATCCCTCGGCCGGGCCGATCGCGTCGATCGACGGCGGACCCCCCAGGCGCGCCGCCGCGTCCGGCGCCAGCACGAGCGGCGGTGGCCGCCCCTCCGCCACATCGCGGATCGCGCGCAGCAGCAGGCGGCGGCAGGCGGCGATCGCCTTGTCGCTGGCGCCGAGATGCTCCCTGGTGCGGTCCTGGATCGGCCCCATCGATTCCACCGCCCACTGGTCATGGACGTTGATGTCGTCGCCCATCCCGGTGTAGGTGCGGCGCGCCTGCTCGCCGGCATCGAACCCATAGTCGTTGCTGCGGTTGCGCCGCGGCACGTAGTCCGGCAGCGCATAGAGTTGCAGCCGCTGTTCGCGCATCCTCACCTTGTCCACCGGTGCTGCGAAACTGGTGAAGATCGCGTACCAGTAGCAGTGCGTGTCATCGACCGGGACATGCCACTGCGTGATCGTCATCTCCTGGCTCATCGGGATCACGATCGCATGCGGAAACGCCATGTTGGTGACACGGATATGCGTCTCGGCGTCGTTCAGCCGGCGCAGCGCGGCGATGCGCAGGCCGAAGGCGGTGGTCTCCACTTCGATGTCGGGACGGGCGAATTCGCGCAGGATGCGGGTCATCGGCATGGCAGCGCCGATCGTCGCATCGCGGAACTGCCGGCCATAGGCGCCGGCGGTGTCCTCATCCTCGAAGAAGCGGTGCAGGTAGGAAGCATGGGCAGGGTCGATCCCGACCTCCAGCGCCTGTAGCCAGTTGCATTCGATGAGCCCCTTGAAGGCGAAGGTATAGGCCTCGGGCGCCGCGAAGCAGTCGAAGGCCGGCAGCGCCGGCGGCTCGCCCGTCCCCATGAAGGCGAACACGATGCCGTTCGCCACCCGGCAGGGATAGGCGGTCTGGCGGATCCGGCGACAGAAATTGCTGCCCACCGGCTCGGCCGGCTGTTCCAGGCAGGCGCCGCCGGCATCGAACAGCCAGCCATGGAACGGACAGCGCAGGCCGCCATCCTCCACCCGGCCGAACGACAGATCGGCGCCGCGATGGGCGCAGTGGCGATCGAGCAGCGCGAGGCGTCCGCTCTGATCGCGGAACAGCACCAGATTCTCGCCGAGCAGCCGCACGCGGCGCACCGGCCGCGCACCTTCCAGCTCCTCGATCAGCGCCGCCGGCTGCCAGTACTGCCGCATCAGCGCGCCGAGGCCGGTGCCGGGGCCGACGCGCGTGAGAAGGGCATTGTGTTCCGTGCTGAGCATATGCCCTCTCTTGTTCGATTGACGAACACAGGTTCGATTTCGAGCCTAACATGGCCGCGCGGCGGCCTGGCAAGCAATTTCCGGAAAGGACGACCAATGGCACGATCGCGCCCGCCGCCCTCGCCCGCGGGCTTGCCGTCATGGCCAGTTTCGGCGCCGATCGCCGCTCGCAGAGCCTGAGCGAGGTGGCGCAGGCGCTCGGCCTGCCCCGCGCGATGGCGCGGCGGGCGCTGCTCACTCCCGTGGCGCTCGGCTACCTGGAGACAGAAGGACGCCAGTTCCGGCTGACGCCGCGGGTGCTGCGCCTCGCCGCGGCCTATCTCACCTCCGACACCGTCTCGGCCCTGTTGCAGCCGGCCTGCGACCGGGTCGCCCGAACGGTGGGCGAAGCCTGCACCGTCGCGGTGCCGGAGCAGGACGAGGTGGTGATGATCGCGCGCGCCCGGCCGCGTGCTGCTGGCCGCCCTGCCGGAGCCTGCGCTCGCCGCCAACCTCGCGCGCACCGCGCTCCATCCCGTCACCCCGCATACGTGATCGCCGCCCTCCTGCTGGCCGGAGCCGCCGCGCTCTCCGCCTGCCTGATCTGACCGCCCGCCCGCCTTCGCGCCCGGCGCTGCGGGATCGGCACATACCTGAATTTCGTAGTTTGCATGACCAATTTACATGGTCCTACCATACAAACTACCGTTCAGAACATTCCAATTGATGCTTCATACATGATCACTGCCGGGCAGTTGCGTGCCGCACGGGCGCTGCTCCATATCGACCAGCGCCAGCTCGCCGAAAGCGCCGGCCTGTCGCTGCCGACCGTGCAGCGCATGGAGGGCAGCGACGGCGTCATCCGCGGCAATATCGATTCGCTCGCCAAGCTCATCGCCGCCCTCAATGCCGCCGGCATCGATCTGATCGACGACGGCGCCGCCAGCCTCGGCGGCGGCCGTGGCGTCCGCCTCGGCAGGCGCGCAGGATGAGCCTCCTTCTGCTCGTCATCCTGCTCCTGCTGGCGGGCGTCCCGGCCGGGGCGGCGCGGGCCCACGCGCCGGACGGCAGGCCGCTCGTCTATGGCCTCAGCGCGGGCGCCTGCGCGATCGGCGGGCTGGCCGCCCTCGCCGCGATCGGTGCGCCGCCCGCAACATTGTCGCTGCCGCTCGGCCTGCCCTGGATCGGCGCGCATCTCCGCCTCGATCCGCTCGCCGCCTTCTTTCTCGTCGTGGTCAATCTCGGCGGCGCCGGCGCGAGCCTCTATGCTCTCGGCCACGCGCGCCACGAGACCATGCCGCAGCGGGTGCTGCCCTTCCACCCGCTGTTCCTCGCCGCCCTCAATCTGGTGGTCATTGCCGACGACGCCTTCACCTTCCTGTTCGCCTGGGAGCTGATGTCGCTCGCCTCCTGGGCGCTCGTCGTCGCGCATCACCGGGAGCAGGAAAATCTGCGCGCCGGCTATGTCTATCTGCTGATGGCGAGTCTGTCGGGCATGGTGCTGCTGCTCGCCTTCGGGCTGCTCGCCGGTCCCGCCGGCAGCTACGCCTTCGCCGCCATGCGCGCGGCACCGCCCGCCGCCGGCGTCGCCGGGACCGTGCTGGTGCTGGCCCTGATCGGCGCCGGATCGAAGGCCGGGCTGGTGCCGCTGCACGCCTGGCTGCCGCTCGCGCATCCCGCCGCCCCGAGCCATGTCTCGGCGCTGATGAGCGGCGTGATGACCAAGGTCGCCGTCTATGCCTTCCTGCGCATCTCGCTCGATCTGCTCGGCACGCCGTCGTGGTGGAGCGCCGTGCTGGTGCTCGCGCTCGGCGGCGCGACCGCCGTGCTCGGCGTGCTCTACGCCCTGATGCAGCACGATCTGAAGCGTCTGCTCGCCTATCATACGGTCGAGAACATCGGCATCATCTTCATCGGCATCGGCCTCGCGATGGCCTTCCGGGCCGACGGGTTCGCCGCCGCCGCCGCCCTCGCGCTGACCGCGGCGCTGTTCCATGTCTTTAACCATTCCGTGTTCAAGGCCCTGCTGTTCTTCGGCGCCGGCGCGGTGCTGACCGCGACCGGCACGCGCGACATGGAGCGGCTCGGCGGCCTGATCCACGGCATGCCGCGCACCGGCTTCACCTTCCTGATCGCCTGCGCCGCGATCTCGGCGCTGCCGCCGCTCAACGGCTTCGTTTCCGAGTGGCTGACCTTCCAGGCGATTCTGCTGCGGCCCGACCTGCCGCAATGGGGGCTCAAGGTGATGATCCCGACCGACGGCGCCCTGCTCGCCCTGGCGGCGGCGCTGGCGGCGGCCTGCTTCGTCAAGGCGTTCGGCATCAGCTTCCTCGGCCGGCCGCGCAGCGAAGCCGCCGGCGCCGCCGCCGAAACCGATCGCTTCTCGCGCGCGGCAATGAGCGGTTTCGCGGCCCTCTGTCTGCTGGCCGGCGTGCTGCCGGGCGCCCTCGTCGATGTCCTGGCGCCGGCGGTGCAGTCGCTGCTCGGCGCACGCATGCCGGCCCAGCTCGGGCTGCCGTGGCTGTCGCTGGTCCCGGTCGCCGCTGCACGCAGTTCCTACAACGGCCTGCTGATCTTTCTCTTTCTCGCCGCCGCGACCTCGCTCAGCATCCTCGCGATCCATCGCTTCGCCTCCCGCGCGGTCCGCCGGGCGCCGGCCTGGGACTGCGGCTTTCCCGATGCGCGGCCGGCCACGCAATACACCGCCGACAGCTTCGCCCAGCCGATCCGCCGCGTCTTCGGCGCCCTCATCTTCAATGCGCACGAGACGCTGTCGCTGCCGCCGCCCGGCGACACGGCACCGGCGCGGCTCACCAAGCATCTCGCCGATCCGATCTGGGATGCGCTCTATGCCCCGGTGCAGACCGTGGTCGCCTGGGCCGCGGAGACGCTGAACGTGCTCCAGTTCCTGACCATCCGCCGCTATCTCGCCGCGGTGTTCATCGCCCTCGTGGCCCTGCTGCTGGCGCTCGCGCTGTGGCAGTGACCGCGGCACTGCTGGTTCAGGGCGCGGACATGGCGCTGGTGGTCCTCGCCGCGCCGCTGCTGACCGGGTGGGTCCGCCGGGTGAAGGCGCGGCTGCAACGCCGCCGCGGGCCGCCGCTGCTGCAACCCTATCGCGACCTGCGCCGCCTGCTCGGCAAGGAAGCGGTGATCGCCGACGGCGCGTCCTGGCTGTTCCGCACCGCCCCCTATCTCGTGTTCGCCTTCACCTGGGTCGCGGCGGCGCTGGTGCCGACCTTTGCCACCGGACTCTATTTCTCCTGGACCGGCGACCTGATCGCGATCACCGCACTGCTCGGCGCCGCACGCTTCCTGCTGGCACTCGCCGGCATGGACATCGGCACCAGCTTCGGCGGCATCGGCGCCAGCCGCGAGGTGATGATCGCCTCGCTGGCCGAGCCGGCGATGCTGATGATCGTCGTCACCCTGGCGCTGATCGCCGGCTCGACGCAGCTTTCCACCGTCGCCGCCTTCATGGCCTCGCCGGCGGGCGGGCCGGGCGTGTCGCTGATCCTGGCGCTGGCCGCCTTCCTGATCGTGGCACTGGCGGAGAATGCACGCATCCCGGTCGATAACCCGGCGACGCACCTGGAACTGACCATGGTGCACGAGGCGATGGTGCTCGAATATTCCGGGCGGCATCTGGCGATGATCGAACTGGCGGCGTCGCTGAAGCTGCTGCTCAGCCTCTCCGCCATCGCCTGCATCTTCTTCCCCTTCGGTCTCCTCACCGCGGCCGGCGGCGCCGGCGGCTACGCGGTCGGTCTCGGCAGTTACGCGGTCAAGCTCGCCGCGGCCGGCGCGCTGCTCGGCGTGTTCGAGACGGCGACCGCCAAGATGCGCGTCTTTCGCGTGCCCGGCCTGCTCGGTGTCGCCCTCATGCTCGGGCTGCTCGGCACGCTGCTGCTCTATGCCGGGCGCGGCCTGTGAGCGGCGGACTTTCGCTCAGCGTCGCCAATACCCTGGCCGGGCTCATGGTGCTGGCGAGCTTCCTGATGATCTATCAGGACCGGCTGTCGGCGCTGATCAACGTGCTCGCCGCCCACGCCTTCGTCCTCGCGCTCGCCGTCGCGTGGCAGGCGCATGTCCAGGATGCCCCGGAGCTCTATGTCACGGCCGCGATCACGCTCGGCTTCAAGGCGATGGCGCTGCCGATGGCGCTGCGCCGCATCATCGTCCGCCTGGGATTGCACCGCGAGATCGAGGCAGTCACCGGCGTCGGGCTGACCGTGCTGGCGGGCATCGGCCTGGTGGCGCTGTCGCTCGACGTGATGCTGCCGGTGACGGCCCATGCCGATCCGCTGACGCGCGAGGACGTGACGCTGGCCCTCTCGGTGGTGCTGCTCGGCCTGCTGATGATGGTGACACGGCGCAACGCCGTCAGCCAGGTGGCCGCCTTCCTGTCGCTGGAAAACGGCATCGACCTCGCCGCCGCTGCCGCGCAGGGAATGCCGATGGTGGTCGAGATCAGCGTCGCCTTCTCGCTCCTGGTCGCCTTCCTGGTGATCGGCATCTTCCTCTTCCGCATCCGCGAACGCTTCGATTCGGTCGATGTGCGCGCCCTCGATGCGTTCCGCGGAGAGCGCCGGTGATCGCGCTCGCCGGCATCCTCGGCGCGCCGCTGATCGGCGCCGCGCTGCTCGCCGCGATCCCCGGCTATCGCCTGTCGGCGCGGTGCAATGTGCTGGCGAGCCTCGTGGCCTTCGCCGCGGCGCTGCTGCTGCTGCACCACCGGCCGCAGGCGGGACGCTTCATGCTGGTGGACGACCTCAACGTCGTGTTCATCGTCCTGTCCACCTTCGTCGGCTTCACCACCAGCCTGTTCAGCGCAAGCTATATCGGGCACGAACTGGCAACCCTGCGGCTCACGCCGGCCTATCTGCGCTTCTACCACGCCATGTACCAGCTGATGATGTTCGGCATGAACCTCGCGCTGGTCAGCAACAACATCGGCCTGATGTGGGTGGCGGTGGAGCTGGCGACGCTCTCCACCGTGATGATGGTCGGCATCTACCGCACGCATGAGGCGCTGGAAGCCGCCTGGAAATACTTCATCCTCGGCAGCGTCGGCATCGCGCTCGCGCTGTTCGGCACCATCCTCGTCTATCTCGCCGCGCGTCCGGTGGTCGGCGGCGGGCTGGACGGCATGGCATGGACCGTGCTGCTGATGCACGCCGCCGGGTTCGATCCGGCACTGCTCGACGTGGCGTTCGTGTTCCTGCTGCTCGGCTACGGGACCAAGGTGGGGCTGGCGCCGATGCACGCCTGGCTGCCCGACGCGCATGCCGAGGGGCCGACCCCGATCTCCGCCGTGCTGTCGGGCCTGCTGCTCAATGTCGCGCTCTATGCGCTGCTGCGCTTCAAGATGCTGCTTGCCGCCTGTCCCGGCGGCATCGCGCCGGGGCCGCTGATGATCGCGCTCGGCCTCGCGTCGCTCCTGTTCGCGAGCCTGATGCTCTACCGGCGCCGCGACATCAAGCGCCTGTTCGCCTACTCGTCGATCGAGCACATGGGCATCATCGTGTTCGCCTTCGGCATGGCCGGCCCGCTCGGCAATTTCGCGGGTCTTTTGCAGATGGTCATGCACAGCCTGACCAAATCGGCGATCTTCTTCTCGGTCGGCCATGTCGCGCAGGTCAAGGGCACGCAGCGCATCGCCGAAATGGGCGGCCTGACCGAGAGTCATCCGCTGCTCGGCTGGGGCCTCGTCGCCGGCGTCGCGGCGATCGCCGGCATGCCGCCGTTCGGCGTCTTCACCAGTGAGTTCCTGGTGATCAGTTCCACCTTCGCGCGCGCGCCGCTGCTCGCCGTGCTGCTGGTGCTGGGGCTGCTGCTCGCCCTCGGCGCGCTGCTGCTGCGCCTGTCGTCGGTCGCCTTCGGGCCGGTGCGCGGCGGGACCGGGCCGACCGGCGCCTCGTTCGTGCCGATGTTCGCGCATCTGGCGCTGGTGCTGGTGGCGGGCATCTATCTGCCGGCGCCGCTGGTCGCCTGGTTCCAGCATATCGCGGCGCTGCTCGGATGATGTCGTGGCAGGAAGCGGCGGATTGCCTCGCCCGCGGCAGCGCCACGCTGCTCAGCCTGTG
This sequence comes from Pseudomonadota bacterium, assembly GCA_021847995.1. Taxonomy (GTDB): domain Bacteria; phylum Pseudomonadota; class Alphaproteobacteria; order Acetobacterales; family Acetobacteraceae; genus JAFKFJ01. Next base: position 30,153 of record JAJZNE010000147.1, read on the forward strand.
GGGCGAACCGGGGGCGGTGCATCTGGCGCTCTGGCAGGACGGCGCGGTGCGGCACCTGGCCTTCGCCTGTCCCGACGGGCGCTATCCTTCGCTCGGCCGCTGCCATCCGCCGGCGATCCGGCTGGAACGGGCGGTGCGCGATCTGGACGGGCTGGACCCGGTCGGCCTGCCCGATCCGCGGCCCTGGCTCGACCACGGGCCGGACCCCGCTTCCTATCCGTTCCTGCCGGCGGAGGGCGCGCACCTGCACCAGGTGCCGGTCGGCCCGGTGCATGCCGGGATCATCGAACCGGGGCATTTCCGCTTCACCTGCGACGGTGAGACGATCGTGCGGCTGGAGCAGCGGCTCGGCTACGTGCATCGCGGCGTGGAGGCGCTGATGCAGGGCCTCCCACCGGACACGGCGGCGCGCCTCGCCGGGCGGATCAGCGGCGACAGCACGGTGGCCTATGCCCTCCCCTTCGCGCGCGCCGCCGAACAGGCCAGCGGCACCGAACCGCCGCCGCGCGCGGTGTGGCTGCGCGCCGTGATGGCGGAGCTGGAGCGGCTCGCCAACCACCTCGGCGATGTCGGCGCGATCTGCAACGATGCCGCCTTCAGCCTGATGCACGCCCATTGCGCCGTGCTGCGCGAACGCACGCTGCGTGCCGCCGCTGCATGCTTCGGCCATCGGCTGATGATGGACGTGGTGGTGCCGGGCGGTGTCGCGCAGGATCTCCCCGCGGCGGGGGAGGCGATCCTGCGCGCCCTGATCGACGAGGTGCGGCTGCGCGTACCCCCGCTGGTGAGGCTCTATGATGCGACCGCTTCGCTACAGGACCGCACCGTCGGCACCGGCATCGTGCGGCCCGAACTGGCGCGGCAATTCGGCGCCGGCGGGTTCGTCGGCCGTGCCTCGGGGCGGGATTTCGACGCGCGGCGCATGCCCGGCTACCCGCCCTACGACGCGCTCGCCTTCGACGTGCCGGTGCTCGCCGAGGGCGACGTGAATGCCCGTGTCTGGCTGCGCATCCGCGAAATCGGCGAAACCCTCGGCCTGCTCGGCCAGTTGCTCGACCGGCTTCCGGTCGGCGCGCTGCGCACCGCGCTCGCCGGGCAGGATGGCGAAGCCGTCACGCTGGCCGAGGGGTTCCGTGGCGACGTGCTGATCTGGCTGCGGCTGGAAAAGGGCCGGGTGGCACGCTGCCATGCCCGCGACCCGTCATGGTTCCAGTGGCCGCTGCTGGAGGCGGCGATCGAAGGCAACATCATCGCGGACTTCCCGCTGTGCAACAAATCGTTCAACTGCTCCTACGCGGGGCATGATCGCTAGGCGGACCGATGCGAAGAACGCTGCTCCAGGGCCTGCTGCACCGCCCGCTGACCGAGGATTTGCCGCGCGGCGAGGAGGCGGCCTGCATCACCCTGGCGCGCCGGCTCGACGCGGCGGCACAGCGCATGCTCGGCCGCGGCCTTTCGATCCGTGCCGTCGATGCCGGTTCCTGCAACGCCTGCGAACTCGAACTCCACGCGCTCAACAACGCCCTTTACGATCTGGAGCGTTTCGGCCTGCGCTTCGTCGCCTCGCCCCGGCACGCCGATGTGCTCACCGTGACCGGGCCGGTCACCACCCAGATGCGCGAGGCGCTTGTCCGCACCCATGCCGCGATGCCGGCGCCGAAATGGGTGGTCGGGGTCGGTGACTGCGCCCGCGACGGCGGTCCTTTCGCGGGCAGCGCCAGATGCTGCGGCGGCGCCGCGGCGGTGGTGCCGGTCGATCTCTGGATCGCCGGCTGTCCGCCGACGCCGTCGGCGCTGCTGCACGGCTTGCTCACCCTGCTCCGGCGCCCGCCGCCGGGCGGCACGGCGCCTGCCGGAGGCTAAGCCACCGCCTCCGCCTGCTGGCGTTCCGAACGCTTGCGCGCATGCGGGTCGAGATGGCGCTTGCGCAGCCGCACCGCGCCCGGCGTCACCTCCACCAGCTCGTCGTCCTCGATATAGGCGATCGCCTGTTCCAGGCTCATCCGCCGCGGCGGGGTCAGCAGCAGCGCATCGTCCTTGCCGGCGGCCCTGATATTGGTGAGCTTCTTTTCCTTGATCGGGTTCACGTCGAGGTCCGATCCGCGCGAATGCTCGCCGATGATCATGCCGACATAGACCCGCTCCCCCGGCGCCACGAACAGCGTGCCCCGCTCCTGGAGGTAGAACAGCGCATACTGCACCGCCTCCCCGTCGGCATTGGAAATCAGCGAGCCGCGGCTGCGCCCCTCGATCGGGCCTCGCCAGGCGCCGTAGCCGGCGAACAGCCGGTTCATGATGCCGGTGCCGCGCGTGTCGGTCAGGAATTCGCCGTGATAGCCGATCAGGCCGCGGCTCGGGATCAGGAAGACAAGCCGCTGCTTGCCGCCGCCGGAGGGCCGCATTTCCTTCAACTCGCCGCGGCGGCGGCTCATCTTCTCGACGACGACGCCCGCGAAGGGTTCGTCCACGTCGATCACCGCCTCCTCCAGCGGCTCCTCGCGCTCGCCGGTCGCCTCGTTGCGGCGGGTGATGACGCGCGGGCGGCCGATCGCCAGCTCGAAGCCCTCGCGGCGCATCTGCTCGATCAGCACGCCGAGCTGCAATTCGCCGCGGCCGGCGACCTCGAACGCCTCGCTCTCGCTGCTCTCGGCAACCCGGATCGCGACGTTGCCCTCCGCCTCCCGCCACAGCCGCTCGCGGATCTGGCGCGAGGTGACCTTCCTGCCCTCGCGCCCGGCCAGTGGGCCGTCATTGATGCGGAACGTCATCGCGAGCGTCGGCGGATCGACCGGGGTGGCCGGCAGCGGTGCCGCCAGTTCCGGCGCGCCGAGCGTATCGGGCACCGTCGCCTCGGCCAGTCCCGCGACCGCGATGATATCGCCGGCCTCCGCCTCCTCCACCGGCACGCGGTCGAGGCCGCGGAACGACAGCAGCTTGGTCAGCCGCCCGCTCTCCACCACGCTGCCGTCGGCGCGCAGCGCCCGCACCGGCATGTTGAGCCGCGCCCGCCCCTGCTCCACCCGCCCGGTCAGCACCCGGCCGAGATAGGGGTCGTAATCGAGGATGGAGGCGATCATCGCGAACGGCGCCTCCGGTGCGACCGTCGGCGGCGGGACGTGGCGGAGCACGAGGTCGAACAGCGCTGAAAGATCCTGCCGCGGCCCGTCCAGCGCCAGATCCGCCCAGCCCTGCCGGCCGGAGGCATAGAGCATCGGGAAATCGAGCTGCGCGTCGGAGGCGCCGAGGGCGGCGAACAGGTCGAACACCTCCTCGTGCACCGCGTCGGGCCGCGCGTCGCCACGGTCGATCTTGTTGACGACGACGATCGGGTGCAGCCCCCGCGCCAGCGCCTTGCCGACCACGAACTTGGTCTGCGGCAGCACGCCCTCGGCGGCATCGACCAGCACCAGCGCGCCATCGACCATGTTCAGGATACGCTCGACCTCGCCGCCGAAATCGGCGTGGCCCGGCGTATCGACGATGTTGATGCGCACGTCGCGCCAGACCACGCTGGTGCATTTGGCCAGGATGGTGATGCCGCGCTCGCGCTCCAGCTCGTTGCGATCGAGCGCGCGTTCGGCCACCGCCTGATGCTCGCGGAAGGCGCCGGACTGGCGCAGCAGTTGATCGACCAGCGTGGTCTTGCCGTGATCGACATGGGCGATGATGGCGATGTTGCGGATCTGCATGGGGGCCTTGGCGGGGACGGTCGCGCCGGCGGCGCGTGTTGCGGCGCACACATAGGCGCTCATCCCCCCGGATGCGAGCGCAATCCGGCCAGGGCAGGGATGGTCTGCCGTGCGGCGCGACCGGGGCCCGGGATCGCTTCGCTTCGATCGCACTGACAGGGGGACGTCACCTCCCGCGGCCGGGCAGACGCGCCAAGAAACCCGCTTGCCCCGATCGCCTGTTATCATATAT
>JAJZNE010000159.1 GCA_021847995.1 Pseudomonadota bacterium
GGTGGCGAACAGGCCGGTGAAGAAATCCGCCGCCGGCCAGCTCCGTTCGCCCGCCGGCGTGGCGGCGACGATGCGAGCATCCAGCGCCAGCAGGCAGGCGGGCAGTTCGGCCGCCGGGTCGGCATGGGCGATGCTGCCGCCGAGCGTGCCGCGGGTGCGGATCGCAGGATGCGCGATCGCCGCGGCGGCGAGGGCGAGCAGCTTCGCCTCGGCCGCGATCAGCGGATCGTCGAGCAGGTCGGCATGGCGGGTGCCGGCACCGATGACCAGCATGCCGTCGCGCCGTGCGATGCCGCGCAGGGCGGCGATGCCGCCGATATCGATCAGCAGTGACGGCGCCGCGAGCCGCAGGTTGAGCGCCGGCAGCAGGCTCTGCCCGCCGGCGAGCAGCCTCGCCTCCGTGCCGTGCCGGCGGAGCAGGGCCAGGGCTTCGCTGACCGAGGCGGCGCGCACATAGTCGAACGGCGCCGCCTTCACCGTCCGCCACCCGCGTCCCACCAGCGCAGCATGTCGAGGCCGTTCCAGTGCAGCACGCCGTCGTGACGGTTGATATGCTCGTACACCTCCTCCAGGTAGCGGATGCGGTGCGGCTGGCCGGAAATGTAGGGATGGATGGCGATGGCCATGAATTTCGGCCGCTCCGCCCCTTCCCGATACAGACGGTCGAAGGCATCGCGGCAACGTTGCAGCCAGTAGGGCGATTCGTGGTGCTGCACCAGCATGGTGGGGATGTCGTTGAGTTCCACCGTGTAGGGCAGCGTGACCAGATTGCCGTGCGCGGTTGCGATCTCGGTCGGCTCGTCGTCGTACACCCAGTCGCCGATGTAGCGGATGCCGGCGGCGGCGAGATGGTCGGGCGTTTCCAGCGTCTGCGTCAGCCCCGGGCCAAGCCAGCCGACCGGGCGGGTGCCGGTGAAATCACCGATGGTATCGAGGCTGCGCGCGATCATGGCGGGCTGATCCTCGATCCGGTGGATTGGTCCCTGGTCCCAGGCATGGCCCATGAATTCCCACCCGGCATCCCGCGCCTGGCCGGCGACGCGCGGATAGTCCACGCAGACGCGGGCGTTGATGGAGAGCGTGGGGCGGATGCGCAGCTGCGCGAACAGGTCGAAGAACCGCCAGACGCCGACGCGCATGCCGTATTCGTGCCAGCTCCAGTTGGGCACGTCGGGCAGCATCGGCTGGCCGGTCGGTGCGGGCAGCACCTGGCGCGCCATCGGCCGGCCGATGTCCCAGACCTCCAGATTGACGATCGTCCAGACGACGATCCGCGCCCCCCCGAGCAGGCGGAGCGGCGGGCGATCGACGATCGCGGAATAGGGGGCGCGTTCACGCGGGATCATCGTCCGGATCCTCCCTTGGCGATGCCGGCATGGCTCCGGCCGTCCTGCATAGTCCCGTCCGGCGGCATTTGGCAAAGCCCGGCCGGCGCCGATAGTCTGGCAGCGCCGGGCCGCGGATGCCGGCCGGCGATCGCGCGGGAGGACGGATCATGCAACATCATCTGATGGCAAGTGCCATCGTCTGTGCCGGCGTGCTGCTGGCCACCGCCGGGCGCTCGGCGGAGGAAAAGCGGTTTCCCCAGCTCAGCGTCGATCAGCTCACGCCGGCGCAGCACGCGGTTGCCGACGAGGTGCTGAAGGTCTCCAGCCTCGGCATCCAGGGGCCGTACAACGTCATGCTGCGCAGCCCGGAGATGGCGGCGCGGCTGGTGGCGCTGTTCGACTATCTGCGCTTCCACACCTCGGTGCCGCGCCGGCTCAATGAATTCGCCATCCTGATCCAGGCGCGGCTGTGGACCTCGCAGGTGGAGTGGAAGGCGCATTATCCGCTGGCGCTGAAGGCCGGGCTTGCGCCGGCGGTGGCGGAGGATCTGAGGGCCGGGCGGCGGCCGGCGTCGATGCAGCCGGACGAGGCGGCGGTGTATGATCTGTGCATGGAGCTTGCGACCCGCCACGAGGCGTCCGATGCCACCTTCAACGAGGCGCGGAAATACCTGAACGATCAGCAGATCGTCGATCTGGTCGCGGTTTCGGGCAGCTATGTCACGGTGGCGATGCTGCTCGCCGCCGGACAGGAGCCGACGCCCGACGGCTCCCGCCCATTGCCGCCGCTCGCGGAAAAATAGCAGTTGGGCTTTCCCGTCACCCTGCTCGACCTTGCCGGCGCCGTCGCCCTGCTGTTGTGGGGCGTGCGGATGGTGCAGACCGGGGTGCAGCGGGCGTTCGGCGCGCGGCTGCGGGCGCTGCTGGGCGGCGCCCTGCGTGTGCCCTTCGCGGCGCTGCTCGCCGGCGTCGCCGTTACCGCGGTGTTGCAGAGCAGCACCGCGACCGGGCTGATGGTGACGGGGTTTGCCGCCGGCGGGCTGGTCGATCTGGTGCCCGCGCTTGCCGTCATGCTCGGCGCCAATATCGGCACGACGCTGCTGGTGCAGGTGTTTTCGGTCGATCTGTCGATTGCGGCGCCCGCGCTGGTGCTGATCGGGGTGCTGGCGTTCCGGCGCGGGGCGGTGACGCGCTCGCGCGATCTCGGCCGGGTCGCGATAGGTCTCGGGCTGATGCTGCTGGCGCTGCGGCAGTTGCTCGATCTGGTCACCCCGTACGAGGACGCACCCAGCCTGCGCCTGCTGCTCGGTGCCATCGCGACCGATCCGCTGCTCGATGTGCTGGTGGCCGCGGGCCTGACCTGGGCGGCGCATTCCTCGGTTGCCATGGTGCTGCTCATCGTCTCGCTGGCGGCCAGGGGCACGGTGCCGCCGCATGCCGCCTTCGCGCTCGTGCTCGGTGCCAATCTCGGCACCGCGCTCAATCCGCTGCTGGAGGGGACGCCGGGCGGCGATCCGGCGGCGCGCCGTGTTGCCGCCGGCAATCTCGGCACGCGGCTGTTCGGCGTCGTGCTCGGGCTGGCGGTGCTGTCCTGGCTCGGTCCCTGGCTGGTCACGGTCGAGCCGGTCCCGGCGCGCGCTGTCGCCGATCTGCACACCGGCTTCAACCTGCTGCTGGCGCTTCTGTTCTTTCCTGTCCTCGGCCCCTATGCGCGGCTGCTCCGCCGGCTGTTCCCGGCCCGCCTCGCCCCCGCCGATCCCGCCCGCCCGCTCTATCTCGATACCGCGGCGCAGGAGACGCCGGTGGTGGCACTCGCCGCCGCATCGCGGGAAGTGCTGCGGCTCGCCGACGTGTTGGAGGCGATGATGCTCGCCGCGCGCGATGCACTGCTCGGCGAAGACCGCAAGCGCATCGCGGAGGTGCGCCGCGTCGATGACGTGCTTGATCGGCTGAATGCCGCCATCAAGCGCTATCTGAGCGGCCTCGATGCCGCCGCGCTGTCGGAGGGCGACCAGCATCGAATCGTCGCGCTGCTCGCCTTCTCCACCCACCTGGAGAACGCGGGAGATGTGGTGGAGCGCGACCTGCTCGACCACGCCGCCAGGCGGTTGAAGCGTGGCCAGGTGCCGGACGGCGCCGTGGCGGCGGAGCTGGGTGACGTGATCGCGCGCCTGATCGCCAATCTGCGCACCGCCGCTGCGGTGTTCATCAGCGAGGACGCCCGCGCCGCGCGGATGCTGGCGGCGGAGAAGGAGCGTTTCCGCGCCCTGGAGGCGGCGGCGATGGAGGCGCATTTCGCCGCCGTGCGCGCCGGCGACCCCGCCGCAGGCGAGACCAGCGCCTGGCGGCTCGACGTGCTGGGCGACCTCAAGCGCATCAACGACCATCTGGTTGCCGCTGCGGCCTATCCGGTGCTGGAAAGCCAAGGTGCGCTGCTGCCGACGCGCCTGCGCGACGCAAGCTGACCCGGCGCCGGTGCCTAATGCGCCTCGGCCCAGGTGCGGCCGGTGCCGGTCTCGACCACCAGCGGCACGCAAAGCGTTGCCGCCGCCGCCATCACGTCCCGCGCCACCGCGGCGGTCGCCGCCGCCTCGTCGTCCGGCACTTCGAACAGCAATTCATCATGTACCTGGAGCAGCATGCGCCCGGACAGCCCGGCCGCGCGCAGCGCCGCGGGCAGGCGCACCATCGCCCGCTTGATGATGTCGGCCGCCCCGCCCTGCAACGGCGCGTTGATCGCCTGCCGCTCGGCATAGGCGCGGCGCGTCGGATTGCGGTCGGCGATGCCGGGAATCCAGCAGCGCCGGCCGAACGGGGTCAGCACGAAACCGGCGATGCGTGCTTCCTCCCTGGTCCGCTCCATGTAGCTGCGGATGCCGGGGTAGCGGGCGAAATAGGCGTCGATGTAGGCGCGCGCCTCGCCCGGCGTGATCTGCAACTGCCGGGCGAGGCCGAAGGCGCTGATGCCGTAGATGATGCCGAAATTGATCGCCTTGGCGCGCCTGCGCGTCATCGGGTCCATGCCGGCCATCGGGATCGCGAACACCTCGCTTGCCGTGCGTGCGTGGATATCTTCCCCCCGCGCGAAGCTTTCCCGCAGTGCCGGGATGTCGGCGACATGGGCGAGCAGCCGCAGTTCGATCTGCGAATAGTCGGCGCTGACCAGCAGATGGCCGGGGGCGGCGATGAAGGTGCGGCGGATGCGGCTGCCTTCCTCCGTTCGGATCGGGATGTTCTGCAGGTTCGGATCGGTCGAGGAGAGGCGCCCGGTGCTCGCGATCGCCATCGCGAAGCTCGTATGCACGCGCCCGGTCTCCGGGTTGATCTGCTCGACCAGGGCATCGGCGTAGGTCGATTTGAGCTTGGCGAGCTGGCGCCAGTCGAGCACGCGCTGGGGCAGTTCGTGGCCCTGTTCGGCCAGCGCCTGCAGCACCGCGGCATCGGTGCCCCAGGCGCCGGTCTTCATCCGCTTGCCGCCGGCAAGTCCCATCCGGTCGAACAGCACTTCGCCGAGCTGCTTGGCGCTGGCGACGTTGAACGCCTCGCCGGCGAGGCGGTGGATGTCCTGTTCGATCACCGCCATGCGGGCGGCGAATTCCGCGGACATGGCGCGCAGGTCATCGGCATCGACGGTGATGCCGGCCACCTCCATCTCCCGCAGGATCGGCACCAGCCGCCGTTCCACCTGCTCATAGAGCGCGAGCGCGCGCGCCGTGCGCAGGCGCGGGCGAAGCGTCTGCCACAGCCGCAGCGTCACGTCGGCGTCCTCGGCGGCATAGGCGGTGGCGCGGTCGAGCGGCACGTCGGCAAAGCCGATGCGCGCGCGGCCGGTGCCGGTGACGGCGTCGTAGCTGATCGGCGTATGGCCGAGATGGAGCACCGAAAGCTCGTCCATGCCGTGGCCGTGGGCACCGGCATCCTGGGCGTAGGAGATCAGCATCGTGTCGTCGATCGGGGCTGCCGGCGGCGCGCCGGCGCGGGCGAGCACGGTCAGGTCGTACTTCGCGTTGTGCAGAACCTTGAGCACCGTCGCGTCGGTCAGCAGCGGGGCGAGGGCGGCGATCGCCTCGGCTGCGGGAATCTGCGCCGCCGTGCCGCTATGGGCGAGCGGCACGTAGCAGGCGCGGCCTGCTGCGGTGGCGAGCGAGAAGCCGACCAGACGGGCACGCATCGCATCGAGGCTGTCCGTCTCGGTATCCAGCGCCACCACGCCCGCGGCGCGGGCGGCCTCGATCCATTGCGCGAGCGCCGCCGGGGTGGTGACGCAGTGATAGGGACCGAACGGCACCGCAGGGCCGGACATCGGGGCGGGCGAGGGGGCGGCGTCCGCCGCCGCCGGCGCGGGGGGCGCGCCCTCCAGCCCCAGGCGGGCGAGGGTGGAACGGAAGCCCTGCGCCTGGAGCCAGGCCGCCAGCCGCGCCCGGTCCGGCGGGCGCGTCGCCAGTTCATCGAGCGGCACCGGCAGCGGCATGTCGTCGCGCAGCGTCACCAGTTGGCGCGACAGCCGGGCCGCATCCGCGTGGGCGAGCAGGTTGTCGCGCCGCTTCGACGGCTTCATCGCCGGCGCCGCGGCGAGCACATGCTCAAGGTCGCCGTACTCGTTGATGAGCTGGGCGGCGTTGCGGGGACCGATGCCGGGCACGCCGGGGACGTTATCGACGGCATCGCCCATCAGCGCCTGCACGTCGATCAGCCGGTCCGGCGTGACGCCGAACTTCTCCATCACCTCGGCCGGGCCGATCGGCTTCTGCTTGATCGGGTCGAGCATCGCCACACCGGGCCGCAGCAACTGCATCAGATCCTTGTCGGAGGAGACGATGGTGGCCTGCCCACCCGCCGCCACGGCGGCGCGGGCATAGGCGGCGATCAGGTCATCGGCCTCCCAGTCCGCGAGCTCGATCGCGGCGACGCCGAACGCCGCCGTCGCTTCCCGCACCAGGGCGAATTGCGGGCGCAGTTCCTCCGGCGGTTCCGGGCGCTGCGCCTTGTAGCGGTCATAGAGGCGGTTGCGGAACGTATGGCGTCCGGCATCGAAGATCACGGCAAGGTGCGTGCCGACATGCTCGCGCAGCAGGCGGGCCAGCATGTTGGTGAAGCCGAACACCGCATTCACCGGCACGCCGTCCGGCCGCGTCATCGGCGGAAGCGCGTGGAAGGCGCGG
>JAJZNE010000043.1 GCA_021847995.1 Pseudomonadota bacterium
CGGGGACCATGCCATGCGCGCCGCAGCCGCGAAATCCCGGCGTTTGACGCCGCCGCCGCGGCACCGCATGCTCCGCGCCCTCCCGCAACCGTCCGCGCAGGGGCGCGGGCGGCGTGGCCGCGGGAGCAGCAGGAATTCATGAGGCAATGATCTCCGCCCTGATGCCGACCTACAACCGCGCCGACCTCGCTTTCGAGCGGGGCGAGGGCGTCTGGCTGGTGACGGCGGACGGACGACGATTCCTCGATTTCGGGGCGGGCATTGCCACCTCCTCGCTCGGCCACAACCACCCGCATCTGGTCGCCGCCATCGCCGAACAGGCGGCGCGGGTGATCCATGTCTCCAACCTCTACCGCATCCCGCAGGCGGAGCGGCTGGCCGAACGGCTGGTCGGCGCGTCCTTCGCCGACAGCGCCTTCTTCTGCAATTCCGGCGCCGAGGCGAACGAAGGGCTGGTCAAGATGATCCGCCGCGCCCAGCATGAGAGCGGACATCCGGAACGCACCCGCGTCATCTGCTTCGAGGGGGCGTTCCACGGGCGCACGCTGGCGATGCTGTCGGCCACCGGCAACGCCAAATACCTCAAGGGGTTCGAGCCGGCGGTGGAGGGCTTCGACCATGTGCCGCTCAACAACCTGAACGCGCTGCGCGGCGCCATCACGCGCGAGACCGCCGGCGTCCTGATCGAGCCGGTGCAGGGCGAGGGCGGCATCCGCACCGCCGACCTGGCCTTCCTGCGCGATCTGCGCGCCACCTGCGACGAGTTCGGGCTGCTGCTCGGGATGGATGAAATCCAGTGCGGCATGGGGCGGTCGGGCCGGCTGTTCGCCCATGAATGGGCGGGCATCGCGCCCGACGTGATGTCGCTCGCCAAGGGCATCGCCGGCGGCGTCCCGATGGGGGCGATCCTGGCGCGCGAATCGGTCGCCCGCCATCTCGTGCCCGGCACCCACGGGACCACGTTCGGCGGCAACCCGCTCGCCTGTGCGGCAGCGAATGCGGTGCTCGACGTGATCCTCGCCCCCGGCTTCCTTGCCGATCTCGACCGCCGGGCAAGGCTGCTGTGGCGCGGGCTGGAGCGGCTCGCGGCATCCTTCCCGGAGGTGTTCGTGGACGTGCGCGGCGCCGGCCTGCTGGTCGGCGTGAAATGCGCGGTGCCGAACGCCGAGGTACAGGCGGCGTTCCAGGCCGAGGGGATATTGACGGTGATGGCCGGCGACAACGTCGTCCGCCTCGCCCCGCCGCTGATCGTGAGCGAGGCCGAGATCGCCGAGGCGCTGGCGATGATGGAGCGCGGGGCGCGGCGCTGCCTGCCCTCGGCGAGCAAGGTCGCGGCGAAATGAGCGGCGCGGCGCGGCGCCACTTTCTCGATCTCGGCGATCATCACACGACAACCCTGCGCCGCATGCTCACCCTGGCCGCCGGATTCAAATCCGGCGACCAGGGCCGTCCGCTCGCCGGCCGCACCGTGGCGCTGGTGTTCGAGAAGCCATCGACCCGCACACGGGTGAGCTTCGAGGTCGGCGTGCGCCAGCTCGGCGGCGACGTGGTGGTGCTGAACGGGCAGGAGATGCAGCTCGGCCGCGGCGAGACCGTCGCCGACACTGCGCGGGTGCTGTCACGCTATGTCGATGCCATCATGCTGCGCACCGACGCGCCGGAAAAGCTTGAGGAGATGGCGGCCTATGCGACGGTTCCCGTAATCAACGGGCTGACCGCGGCCAGCCATCCGTGCCAGATCATGGCGGACGTGATGACGTTCGAGCAGCATCGCGGCCCGATCGCAGGCCAGGTCATCGCCTGGTGCGGCGACGGCAACAACGTCGCGCGCACCTGGATCGAGGCCGCGGTGCGCTTCGGCTTCACGCTCCGCCTCGCCGTCCCGGCGGCGCTGCGCCCGCCGCAGGCGGTGCTGGACTGGGCGCGCGCCAACGGCGCCGACGTGACGCTGACCGAGGATCCGCAGGAAGCGGTCGCCGGCGCGCGCTGCGTCGTCACCGACACCTGGGTCAGCATGTCGGACGATCCTTCCGGCAACAGGCACAATCTGCTGCGCCCCTATCGCGTCGATGCGGCGCTGATGGCGGGGGCGGCGGAGGATGCGATCTTCATGCACTGTCTGCCGGCGCATCGCGGCGAGGAAGTCACCGCCGAGGTGATCGATTCCCCGCGCTCGGTCGTGTTCGACGAGGCGGAGAACCGGTTGCATGCCCAGAAAGGCGTGCTGGCCTGGGTTTTCGAGCCGGGGGCATAGATGACGGCAGCCGCCGGCTTCGCCTCGCTCGGCCCCCTGCTCGCCCCCGCCTCGGTCGCCGTGATCGGCGCGTCGGCCGATCCGGTGCGGATCGGCGGGCGGCCGATCGCCAACATGCTGGCCCGCGGCTTCGGCGGACGCATCCTGCCGGTCAATCCGAAGCGCAGCGAAATCCAGGGCCTGCCCGCGTACCCTTCCGTCGCCGCACTGCCGGAGGTTCCCGCCGCCGCGATCGTCGCGGTGCCCGGTGCGGCAGCGGTCGCGGCGGTGGCCGACCTCGCGCGGGCCGGCACCGGCGCCGCGATCGTGTTCACCGCGGGTTTCGCCGAGGTCAACGCCGCAGGCGCCGCCCTGCAGGCGGAGCTGACGGCGGCGGCGCGCGGCATGCGGCTGCTCGGGCCGAACTGCCTCGGCCTGTTCAATGCCCGCATCGGGTATTTCCCGATCTTTTCCTCCTCGCTGGAGGGCGGCTGGCCGCTTCCGGGGCGCATCGGCATCGCCAGCCAGTCGGGCGCCTACGGCACGCATCTCTTTGCCGCCGCGCGCGAACGGCGGATGGGCACGCCGATCTGCGTCACCACCGGCAACGAGGCCGATGTGACCGTCGCCGACGTGATCGGCTGGCTCGCCGAGGACGCGGACACCGACGTGATCGCCGCCTATGCCGAGGGTATTCGCGACGGCGCCCGCTTCCTGACGGCGCTGGAGGCGGCGCGCCGGGCGCACAAGCCGGTGGTGATGATGAAAGTCGGGCGGAGCGCGCAGGGCGCCGCGGCGGCCCGCTCGCACACCGCCTCGATCGCCGGCGACGATGCGGTGACCGACGCGGTGCTGGCGGAGTTCGGCGTCGTTCGCGCCCGCACAACCGACGAGTTGCTGGACATCGTGCAGATGGCGACCCGGCGCATCTATCCGGTTCGCAACACGCTCGGTGCTATCACCATCTCGGGCGGCGGCGGCGTGCTGATCGCCGATGCGGCGGCCGAACTCGGGCTCGCCATGCCGCCGATGCCGGAGGAGGCGCAGGCGCGGCTGCGCCAGCTCGTGCCGTTCGCCGCGCCGCAGAACCCGGTCGATTGCACCGCGCAGGCGTTCAACGATCTTTCCCTGGTCGGCAGCTTCACCGAATCGCTGGTGGCCGATGGCGGCTATGCCTCGGTGCTCGCGTTCTTCAGCCAGGTCGGCGGTGCGGCCAGCATCGCGCCCGGTCTGCGCGCCCAGCTCGCCGCGATCCGCGCCCGCCATCCGGACCGGCTCTATGCGCTGTCGGTGCTGGCGCCGCCGGCGCTGGTGCGCCGCTACGAGGAAGATGGCTACGTCGTGTTCGAGGATCCGGCGCGCGCGGTGGTGGCCCTGCACGCCATGGGCCGCTTCGGCGCTGCCTTCGCCCGCCCGCAACCCGCCCCACCCGCCGCCCTGCCGCCGCCTGCGCTGCCGGCCGCGACACCGGACGAGGCGGCGGCGAAGCGGCTGCTGGCGGCAGCAGGACTCGCCGTGGTGGCGGAGCGTGTCTGCACCACGCCGGAGGAGGCCGTGGCAGCGGCGGCGGAACTGGGCTGGCCGGTGGTGCTGAAGATCGCCTCCCCCGACATCCTGCACAAATCGGAGATCGGCGGCGTGCTGCTCGGCATCGGCGAGACCGAAGCGGTACGCTCGGGCTTCGCTGCGCTGATGGCGCGGGCGCGGGCGCAGGTGCCGGCGGCACGGATCGGCGGCGTGCTGGTGGCGCGCCAGATGGACGGCGGCGTCGAATGCATCATGGGCATCAAGCGTGATCCGGTGTTCGGCCCGGTGGCCCTGTTCGGCTTGGGCGGCGTGTTCGTCGAGGTGCTGCACGACGTCGTCCTGCGCCGCTGCCCGTTCGGAGAGGATGAAGCCCGCACCATGATCGGCGCCATCCGCGGCGCACCCCTCCTGCATGGCGCGCGCGGGCGCAGGCCGGCCGATGTCGCAGCCCTGGCGGCGATGCTGGCGCGGCTTTCCGCCTTTGCCGTGGCCGCCGGGCCGCGCCTCGTCTCGATCGATCTCAACCCGGTGCTGGCGATGCCGGCGGGCGAAGGCGCATACTGCGCCGATGCGGTGATCGAGCTGGAGGGAACGGCATGACCGAGGTGGAGACGCCGGCTGACATGGATGCCCTGGTCGGCAGGCCGCTCGGCAGCAGCGAATGGCTGACGGTGACGCAGGAGATGATCGACCGCTTCGCCGACGCGACCGGCGATCATCAGTGGATCCACGTCGATCGCGCCCGCGCGGCGCAGGAGATGCCGGGCGGCAGGACGATCGCGCACGGCTACCTGACGCTGTCGCTGCTGCCGCGTCTGGCGCAGGACATCTACCGCATCCGCAGCCGCACGCGGGGCATCAACTACGGCTCCAACAAGGTGCGCTTCACCCATCCGGTGCCGGCCGGAGCGCGCGTGCGGCTGCACATGACGCTCACGGCAAGCGAGGCGATCGAGGGCGGACGGCGGCTGGTGGCAGCCAATACGGTGGAGATCGAGGGCGAGGCGCGGCCGGCGCTGGTGGCCGAGACGATCGCGCTGGTGTTCGGCTAGCCGGCGCCGCCGCGCGTCAGCCGCCAGCGAGTTCGCCGAGCGCCGCCCGCAATCGGCCGCGATGCCGGGCGAGCAGGGCACGCGCCGCAGCGATATCGAGTCCGCGCAGCAGCAGGACCGCGGTCTTGACGTTGCCGCCGGCGGCAGCGAGTGCGCCCGCCGCCGCCGCGTCCTCCGCCCCGGTCAGCGTGTGCAGCATGGCGCGGGCGCGGGCGTGCAGCTTGGCGTTGCCGACGACCATATCGACCATCAGCCCGCGATAGACATGGCCGAGCCGCAGCATCAGCAGCGTGGACAGCAGGTTGAGCACGATCTTCTGCGCCGTGCCGGCCTTGAGGCGGGTCGAGCCGGCGATCGGCTCCGCGCCGGTGTCCGCCAGGATCGGATGCGCGGCGAGCGCGAGAAGCCGCGTGCCGGGGCTGTTGGCGATGCCGATGGTCACCGCACCGCGCGCCGCCGCCGCCGCCAGCACCGCACAGGTGAATGCAGTGTTGCCGCTGGCGGCGACGCCGATCGCGACATCGGCGGCGCCGAGCGCATGTTCGGCGACCATGGTGTGCGCCGCGGCGTCATCGTCCTCCGCCCCTTCGACGGCATGGAGCAGCGCCGCCGCACCCCCCGCCGGCAGCAGGACAAGTCGCGCCGCCGGCCAGCCGAAGGTCGGCACCAGCTCCGCCGCGTCCTGAACCGCCAGCCGGCCGGAGGTGCCGGCACCGGCATAGACCAGGCGGCCGCCGGCCTCCAGCCGCGCCGCCGCGGCGGCGGCGGCGGCGGCGATCGCGGGCAGCGCCGCCTGTACCGCGGCGGCGGCGGCAAGCTGTGCCTCCAGCAGGGCGGCGAGTGCGGTTGCGGGCGGCCAGGCATCGATGTCGCGATAGCGGGGATCGACGAATTCGGTGGTACGCGGCGGGGCGGCAGAGGTCACGCGGCAACTCCTCCGTAACGATTGTCGCGCGCCGAACACGCACGCGGCCCCATCTTCCCGCGCGGATGCAGCCTCTCGCAAGAAAGCTTTTGCGCCCCGCCAAGATCGCTGATAGGAGGCGGGTACTTTCGGTTACGTTGGCGGAGCGGGCGATTCGCGCCCGCTGCGGCCCGCGGGGTTCACCAGAGAGGGAAACGAATCGGATGTCGAAAGCCTTCATTGCCCAGGTCATCCAGGAATCCGCCGAGCTGACCGGCACCGCCGCCAACAAGGCGGCGACGGACGTGATCGAGGCCATCGTCCGTGAACTGAAGAAGAACGGTCGCTTCACCCTGCCCAGCTTCGGCACCTTCATCGTGCGCAAGACCAAGGCGCGCAAAGGCCTCAACCCGCGCACCGGCGAGGCGATCAAGGTGAAGGCCGGCAAGACCGTCCGCTTCAAGGCCTCGCCGACGCTGAAGAAGATCGTCTGACCCGGATTGCCCGAACCGCGGATCGCCGCCTCCGCCTGCCCTCCTTCGGGGCGGCAGGCGGGCGCTGCGGTGCCCCGGCCGGAACGGATTCCGCCAGGGCCACGAATCCAAGTTCACCTGATTTGTTCATTGAGGATGCCGTCCAGGTATCCTGTGTCCCAGCCTGCCACCTTGCGCCGGAGCCTGACGGATTTTTTATCCTTCCCGGCCCGCACCAGAT
>JAJZNE010000131.1 GCA_021847995.1 Pseudomonadota bacterium
ATCTGGCGAAATTCTGGCCGCAGCAGGGTGCCGCGGCGCGCGCCTTCGCGCACTGGACGGCGGGGCACGATCTGCTGCGCCGCTTCCAGCCGTTCTCGCGCGACGCCTGGCGCGGTTTCGTCGATGCCAGCATCGCCGCTTTCGGCGCCGGCCGGCTGCGCGACGGTCCGCGCGCCGGCAATGACGATCCCGCGCCGGTGTTCATCGTCGGCATGCCACGCTCCGGCACCACGCTCGCCGAGCAGATCCTGGCGGCGCATGCCGAGGTGCACGGCGCCGGCGAGCGGACCGCGCTGGGCGAGACCTTTGCTGCCCTTGGCGCCGGCTGGGGCAGCGCGGCGGCGGTGCGGCGGGTGGCCGCCGCCGATGCGGCGACCCTCGACACCGCCGCCGCGCACTACCTGCACGACCTGCACGCGACGGCACCGCAAGCGGCCCGCATCATCGACAAGATGCCCGGCAATTTCTGCTACCTCGGTCTGGTCGGGCTGATGCTGCCGGGCGCGCGCATCATCCACTGCGTGCGCGACCCGCGCGACATCGGCCTGTCGATCTTCACCTTCCGCTTCCACGGCCATCACCCCTACGCCCACGACCTCGCCGATCTCGGCTGGTACATCCGCGAGCATGACCGGCTGATGGCGCACTGGCGCGCGGCGCTGCCGAACCCGGTGCTGACCCTGCCGCTCGCCGACTGGGTGCAGGATTTCCCGGCGACACTGGCCCGCGTGCTCGATTTCCTCGGCCTGCCTTACGACCCGGCCTGCGAGCGGTTTCATGAGCGCGAATCGCGCGTGCGCACCGTCAGCCGCGCGCAGGTGCGCCAGCCGGTGAATGCCAGCGGCATCGGCCGCTGGCGTGCCTATGCCGCCCAGCTGGCGCCGCTGATCGCGGAGCTGGAGCGGCCGTAACCGCCGCGGCGACAATTTGAAATTGTTGTTAATTCCATTTGCGCTGCGAATCTGCACCAGTGCCGGGCGCGGTTGTGCGGCCGGCATCCGGCCCCGGCCGCAATCGGCCGGGCTTCCGGCCGGCCATAATTGCAACCGGGGGATCGAAACGTGCCGATGACACAGCGTGCCGCCGCCGAACTGTTCGGAACCTTCTGGCTCACCTTCGGCGGATGCGGCAGCGCCGTGCTCGCCGCGGCCTTTCCCGCGCTCGGCATCGGCTTCGCCGGCGTGGCGCTGGCCTTCGGGCTGACGGTGCTGACGATGGCCTATGCCGTCGGCCCGATCTCCGGCGGCCACTTCAACCCCGCCGTCACCATCGGCCTGTGGGCCGGCGGACGGATTCCCGCCGGCTACGTCATTCCCTACATCGTGGCGCAGGTCGTGGGCGCCGTGCTGGCCGCCGCGGTCCTCTACATGATCGCCTCCGGCAAACCCGGCTTCGAACTCGGCGGCTTCGCCTCCAACGGCTACGGCGACCTCAGCCCCGGCAAGTATCCGCTGCTCTCCTGCCTCCTCATGGAAGTGGTGGCGACCGGGTTCTTCCTCCTGATCATCATGGGTTCGACGGCACCGGGCGCGCCGGGCGGCTTCGCGCCGATCGCGATCGGCCTCGCGCTCACCCTGATCCATCTGGTCTCGATCCCGGTCACCAACACCTCCGTCAATCCGGCGCGCAGCACCGGGCCGGCCCTGTTCGCCGGTGGCGCCTATCTCGGCCAGCTCTGGCTGTTCTGGCTGGCTCCGATCGTGGGGGCGGTGCTGGGCGCCCTGATCGCCCGCTGGCTCGGCGAGGCCGCCGCCTCCACCGACAAGCCGCAGATCGCGACGACCTGACCGCGCCGGGCTGCCGGGTCAGACGCCCGGCAGCTCGTTGACGCAGGCGACGCGCCAGCCGCGCGGGGTGCGGTCGAGCCGGGTGAGCGAAATGTTCTCGATCGACAGATGCAGCGCGGCATCGGCGCGGATGCCGAGCGAATGGGCAACCGCTGCCCGGATCGCGCCGCCGTGGCTCACCGCCACCACGTCCTGGCCGGCATGCGCCGCCGCCAGCCGTTCCATCACCGTGCCGAGGCGGATGATGCCGTCCGCCATGCTCTCCCCGCCCGGCGGCCGTTCCTCTCCGCCGAGCGGCCAGAACGCATGGGCGGGCAGCGTCAGCCGGGCCGGCAGGGCGGCATGGGCGAGGCCCTGCCACTCCCCGAACGCGAGTTCGATCAGGCCGGGTTCGATCGCCACCGGCTGCTCCGGATAGCCGGCGCGGAAGATGGCGGCGGCGGTGCGCTGAGTACGGCTGAGCGGGCTCGCCAGCCACACCGCCGGGCGCGGCAGGCGGCGCGCCAGGGCGGCGTACATCGGCCGCTGCGCCGCCAGGCTGTGCGGGCAGAGTTCCACGTCCATGGTGCCGTAGATCAGATTGCGCGCATTCTCCGCCACGATCGCGTGGCGGATCAGCCAGAATCGGGTTTCGCTCATGGCGGAGCGGTCTATCAGCCCGCCCCGGCCGGCGCCACCGCCGGCGCCACCGCCGGCGCCACGCGGGCCAGGGCGCCCGCCGTCACGTCCATCTGCCGGCCGATCCGCGCCAGCGTCTCGGTGATCGCGCTGTCGTCGTGCGGCAGCGGCGGGCGCGGCGGCAGCGCCCCGGCGCCGGCCGCCAGCCGGTTCGCCGCCGCGTCGATCCAGGCCGCCCAGGCACGCCATCCCTCGGGATCGGGCCGCGGTGCGCGCTCCAGTTGCAGGGCGGACACCCGCCCGGCCATGCGGCGCAGCGCCGCATCCACGGTCAGCGCCGCGGCCAGCAGCGGATCCCGGCCATGCGGCTCCAGCAGCGCGCGGTGCAGACAGGATTCGAGGTTGTTGCTGGCGATGCCGGCGGCCCGGCGCGCCCGCATCGCCCCCTCCTCGCTCTCATCGCCGAGCAGCCCGCGGAGAGCGGCGCGCGCATACGCGCCATGCGCCAGGATCGCGGCCCGCAGCACCGCGGCGAGCCGCCCGGGTTCCCAGCTCGGCCACAGCACCAGCACCGCGAGCACCGCGAGGCCGGAGCCGATGGCGACATAGAGCCCCCGCATCGCCGCGATCACCAGTTGGCTTTCGCCCGGCCGGCCGAGTTCCGACAGCAGCACCACGACCGGCGTCAGGCTCGCCATGAACAGGCCGAAGCTGGTCGCGCGCAGCGCGAAGGCGAGTACGGCGAGCGGGAACAGGGCAGCGGCAATCGCGATCGGCGTCGTGCAGACCGTCGCCAGCCCCGCCGCCACCAGCCCGCCGACCAGGGTGCCGGCGACCCGCTCCAGCGCGCGGGCGAAGGTGATGGCGACATAGGGCTGCATCGTCATCACCAGCATGATGGTCAGCCAGTGGCCGTAGGAGGTCGGCCAGTGCAGCGTCAGCGTCAGCGCCGGCGCGGCGGCGACGGCGCCGCGGAGCGCATGGCGCAGGACTTCCGACCGGGGATCGAGATTGGCGCGGATGCGCATCACCACCCCGCGCAGCATCAGGCGCAGCGGCTCGTCGGGCGGCGTCCCCGGCCGCCAGCCCTCCGGCGCCGCGAGCGTTGCCACCACGCGCAGCCGCTCCGCCAGCGCCTCCGCGGCACTTTGCAGCGCCGGCGCGGCGGCACCGATCGCGGCGATGCTGTCGGCGGCGCGCTCCAGGCGCGGCAGGCGCTCGATCGCGTCGGTCTCGATCCCGTGCGCGATCAGCACCAGCAGCGGGCGCAGCAGCCGCAACAGCCGTTCCGCCGCCGCCACGGTGGCGGCATCCCGCCGCAGGCCGACCACTTCCGAAAGCCCGATCAGGACGCCGAACATCTGGTCCGCCGCCTCCAGCCGTATCGCCGTCTGCGCCGCGCGCAGGCTGACCGGGCCACGGCTGCGCACGATCGTCAGCAGCGCCTCGCGCGCCTGCTCGATCGCGTCGCGCACTGCGCGGCGCTGCAACCGCGCGTGGGCATCCCATGCCGCCTCGTCCTCCGCCGGCCGGATGAGCAGGCGCTGCATGTCGGCGATCAGCGCGGCCAGCGCGCGATAGGCCCGCGCCACGCTGCGCCGCACCGGCAGGAACGGATGGACGCGCCAGATCACCAGCGTCAGCAGCGCCGCCCACAGGCTGCCGGCCCAGAACGCGCCGCCCTGCTCCAGTGCGCTGCGCCAGTCATGCAGCGTCCGTGTCAGCGCCAGCACCTGCACCACGGTCAGCAGGTTGCCGACCTGCTGCGCCGCCTGGCCGAAGGCACGCACGAACAGGGTGCAGAAGATGCCGGCGCAGACCACCGGCACCACCAGCGGCAGCGGCGCAGTGCGCAGTGCGCCGTAGGCCATCGTCAGCAGCGCGCCGAGCACGCCGAAGCAGAAGATCGCCGGCAGCCGGCGGCGGAACGGGCCGCCGGGATCGCACAGGCAGGTGAACATCGCGGCCAGCGCCGCCTGCATCAGCGGCGGCCAGTCCAGCCACTCGTTCAGCGCCACGATCGCCGCGGTGGACAGCGCCGCGCGCACGCCCTCGGCGATGCTGACGCGCGTCAGATCGACCGCGACCAGCGGCAGGATACCGCGCGGCAGCCCCGGCGCGTGCGGCGCGGCGCGGCCCACGCCGGCGGCGTCAGACTGCCTTCGCCATCCCGCGCAGGACGTAGTGCAGGATGCCGCCGTGCCGGTAATAGGCCACCTCATCGGCGGTATCGACGCGGCACAGCACCGGCACCGTTTCCGTCGCGCCGTCGGGGCGATGGATCACCAGCGCAAGATCCATGCGCGGGCTGAGGTTTTCCAGCCCGACGATGTCGAGGATCTCGGCGCCGGTCAGGCCGAGCGAGGTGCGGTCGGTGCCATCCCTGAAGGTCAGCGGCAGCACGCCCATGCCGACCAGGTTGGAGCGGTGGATGCGCTCGAAGCTCTCCGCGA
This sequence comes from Pseudomonadota bacterium, assembly GCA_021847995.1. Taxonomy (GTDB): domain Bacteria; phylum Pseudomonadota; class Alphaproteobacteria; order Acetobacterales; family Acetobacteraceae; genus JAFKFJ01. The sequence continues at coordinate 4,859 of JAJZNE010000131.1, forward strand.
TCACCGCCGTGACGCCGAGCAGCAGCGTGCCCTTCGCCGCCCAGTCGCGCGACGATCCGGTGCCGTATTCCTTGCCGCCGATCACCACCAGCTTCACCCCTTCCGTGCGGTAGCGCATCGCGGCGTCGTAGATCGGCATCTGCTCGCCCGACGGCAGATGCTTCGTGACGCCGCCTTCGATGCCCGGCACCATGGCGTTCCTGATGCGGATGTTGGCGAAGGTGCCGCGCATCATCACTTCATGGTTGCCGCGCCGCGCGCCGTAGCTGTTGAAATCGGCGGGGCGGATCTGGTGCTGTAGAAGGTATTCGCCGGCGGGCGAGGATTTGCGGATGTTGCCGGCCGGGGAGATGTGATCGGTGGTGATCGAATCGCCCAGCAGCGCCAGGATGCGGGCGCCGGTGATATCGCCGCGCGGCGCCGGCTCCATCGTGATCCCCTCGAAATACGGCGGGTTGCGCACATAGGTCGAGCTGTCCGACCAGCGGTAGGTCTTGGCACTCCCCTCCACCGCGATCCGCCGCCACTGTTCCGGCCCCTTGAACACCTCGCCATAGCGGTCGAGGAACTGCTCGCGCGACAGCGACGCGCCGACCACCTCGGCGATCTCCCTGTTGCCCGGCCAGATGTCGCGGAGATAGACCGGGCTGCCATCGCTGCCGGTGCCGAGCGGCGCGGTCGTGATGTCCTCGTTCATCGTGCCGAGCAGCGCATAGGCCACCACCAGCGGCGGCGAGGCGAGGTAGTTGGCGCGCACGTTGGGATGCACGCGCCCCTCGAAATTGCGGTTGCCGGACAGCACGGAGACGGCAACCAGCCCGTTTTCCTCGATCGCCTCGGCGATCGCATCGTCGAGCGGGCCGGAATTGCCGATGCAGGTCGTGCAGCCATAGCCGACCGTGTTGAAGCCGAGCGCGTCGAGATCGGCCTGCAATCCGGATTTCGTCAGGTACTCGGTCACCACCTGCGAACCCGGCGCCAGCGAGGTCTTGACCCACGGTTTCGGTCGCAGCCCGCGCGCCCGCGCCTTGCGCGCCACCAGCCCGGCCGCCACCAGCACCGAGGGATTGGAGGTGTTGGTGCAGCTCGTGATCGCCGCGATCACCACGTCGCCGTGGCCGATCTCGTAGTTCTTGCCGGCCACTTTCGCGCGCGTGGCGGTGTCGTTGGCAGGCACGCCGAGGCCCTTGGTCAACTCGCCCTTGAACGCCGACGAGGCTTCCTTCCGCAGCACGCGGTCCTGCGGCCGCTTCGGCCCGGCAAGGCTGGGCTGCACGGTGGAGAGATCGAGCTCCAGCGTGTCGGTGAACACCGGATCGGGCGTGGAGGCGTCGCGCCACAGTCCCTGTTCGCGGCAATAGGCTTCCACCACCGCGATGCGATGCGTGTGGCGGCACGATCGTCGCTGGCATCGCAGGGGTCAACCTTTCGCAGCGTGACCGCCTGATGGACCTCCTCGACGAAGAGGCGGGGGC
>JAJZNE010000130.1 GCA_021847995.1 Pseudomonadota bacterium
CAGTTTGCACCACACCAGGGCGAGCCAGGGTGCCACCAGCCCGAGCCGCAGCCCCTCGGCGGCAAGCGCCTTGGCGACGCTTTCCGTGAGGGTGGCGAAGCGTTCGGCCGGGGGGCGGGGCGGGGCTGCGTTCACGGCATGCGTTATAAATGGTAACTGATGGCCGGGGCAAGGGGGATTTTCGGTGCGCGTGCCCGGCCGTGGGCCTGGTTTCGCCGGACGCGATGGCGCCGGCCTCCGGCAGCCCGACCGCTCACCGCCGCGCAGGCAGTGGCCTTCCGCCTGTTTCCGCTGCGGGCGGCCACCGGCCCGCCCTGGCGCGGCCAAGGCGGACGATGGCAAGCCTGCATCGCGCATATTGCGGGAAGGCAATATCTGCCGGGCGCGCGCGCCGGCTTGCGGCGGTCGGCGGGCGCACTTGGCATGCCCCGGCCGGCTGCCTTAGGCTGCATGTCGCGGTCACTATCGGCCCCATCCCGCGCGCCACGCGGGATGACCCTCGGGATCGGACAATCCGATGCGGCGCATGCTTCTCCCCCTCTCCGGCGCGCTCCCTCCGTCTGCGCCGGAAGGTGCAGCATGACGGCTCGGGCGGCATGAGCGACGGCGCCGATCGCCGCGAGCCGCTCGCGCGGCTGCTGGCCCCCGCCAGCGTCGCGATCGTCGGCGCCTCGGACCGCCCGGGGTCGTTCGGGGCGCGCATTTTCGCCAATCTCGCCGCCTTCCGCGGCCGGGTCGATCCGGTCAACGGCAAATATGCCCGCCTGCACGATCGGCCCTGCTATCCGGAGATCGCCGCCCTCCCGCACGTGCCGGATTGCGCGATCATCGCGGTGCCGCGCGCGGCGGTGCAGACGGTGGTGGAGGCCTGCGCGGCCCGCGGTGTCGGCGGGGTGATCGTGATCGCCTCCGGCTATGCCGAAACCGGGCTGCCCGACCGGATCGCGTTGCAGGCACGGCTGGCAGCGATCGCGCGCGAAAGCGGGATGCGCATCGCCGGTCCCAACACGCTCGGCATCGTCAATTACGTCTTGGGGGCCGGCCTGACCTTCTCGGCGATGCCCCCGGTGCTGCCGCTGCGCCCGCACGCGATCGGCATCGTCAGCCAGTCGGGCTCGATCGGCTTCGCGCTGGCGCAGGCGGTGATGCGCGGCGTTTCCGTCAGCCACGTGCTGACCGCCGGCAATTCCTGCGATGTCGATGTCGCCGATTGCGTCGCCTATCTCGCCCGCGACCCGGCATGCCGCGCGATCGCCTGCGTGCTGGAGGGGATGGCCGCGCCGCTGCGGCTGGTGGCGGCGGCGCGGGCGGCGTGGCAGGCGGACAAGCCGTTGGTGCTCTATAAGATGGCGACCGGTGCTGCGGGCGCGGCGGCGGCGATGTCGCATACCGGCTCGCTCGCCGGATCGGAGGAGGCCTATGCCGCAGCGCTCGCCGGCGCCGGCGTGGTGCAGGTGGACCGGCTGGAGGCGCTGATCGAGGCCGCCGCCTTCTTCGCCAAGGCCCCGCCGCCGCCGGCCGACGGTGTCGCCGTCATCGCCACCTCGGGCGGGGCGGCGATCATGGCGGCCGACAAGGCGGAACGCCACGGCGTGGCGCTGCCGCAGCCACAGCCCGCCACCCGCGCCGTGCTGGAGGCGCACATCCCGGATTTCGGCTCGCCGCGCAATCCCTGCGACGTGACCGCACAGGTCATCGCCGATCCCGCCGGTTTGCTCGCCTGCACCGAGGCGCTGCTGACCGATCCGCACTATGGCGCGCTGGTGACGACGCACCAATACGCCTATCCCGCCGCGACCGGGCGGCTGCCGGTGTTCAGCCGGCTCGGCGCGCAGCACGGGCGGATCGTCTGCAATGTCTGGGTTCCGGAATGGCTCGGCGGGCCGGGTGCGGAGGAGACCGAGCGTGATCCCTACCTCGCCCTGTTCCACTCGATGGACCGTTGCTTCGCCGCCCTCGCCGCCTGGCAGCATCGTGCGCGGCAGCGGCGCCTGGCGCCGGAGACACTGGTGCGTTTCGCACCGGCGCCCGCGCGGGCCGAGGCGGCGCGGGCGCTGCACGCCGCCCCCGACCGGGTGCTGACGGAGGGGGCGGCGAAACGCATCCTGGCACTCTATGGCATCGAGGTGCCGGCGGAGAGGCTGGTGTCCTCGGCCGATGCGGCGGTCGCGGCGGCGGAGGCGATCGGGTTTCCGGTGGCGCTCAAGGTCGAAAGCCCCGACATCCCCCACAAGACCGAGGCCGGCGTGATCCGCCTCGATCTGCACGACGCGGCGGCACTGCGGGCGGCGTGCAGCGAGATCCTGGCAGCGGCGCGGCAAGCCGCCGCGCCGCCGCGGATCGCCGGGCTGCTGGTGCAGCGGATGGTGCCGCGCGGCCTGGAAATGATGGTCGGCAGCCGGGTCGATCCGCTGTTCGGTCCGCTGGTGGTGGTCGGCCTCGGCGGCGTGCTGGTGGAATTGCTGCGCGACACCGCGCTGGAGCTTGCCCCGGTGTCGCCGCGGCAGGCGCTGGCGATGCTGGCCCGCCTGCGCGGCGCCCGGCTGCTGGACGGTTTCCGCGGCGGACCGGCGGTGGACCGGGACCGGCTGGCGGAGGTGATCTGCCGGGTCTCCGAACTGGCCGCCGATCAGGCGCCGCTGCTCGCCGAGATCGACCTCAATCCGCTGATCTGCACCGGCACGCGGATCATCGCCGTGGACGGGCTGATGGTGAAGCAGGCATGAGCGACGGCGCGCCGCACCTGGTTCCCGTGCTGGCCAACCATCGCTTCGATGAAGCGCGGCTGGCGGACTACCTCGCCGCCCATCTGCCGGGCTTCACCGGTCCGTGCGAAGTGCAACAGTTCCAGGGCGGCCAGTCCAACCCGACCTTCCGTCTGCGCACCCGGACCCGCTGCTATGTCCTGCGCAAGAAGCCGCCCGGCACATTGCTGCCGTCGGCCCATGCCGTCGATCGCGAATTCCGGGTGCTGCGCGCCCTCCGCGGCAGCGCCGTGCCGGTGCCGGAGGTGCTGCTGCTGTGCCCGGATGAAAGCGTCATCGGCACGATGTTCTATGTCATGGCGTATCTGGATGGCCGCGTCTTCGCCGATGCCGCGCTGCCCGGCGTTGCCGCCGACGCGCGGGCGGCGATCTACGACGACATGGGGCGGGTGCTGGCGGCGCTGCACGCGATCGACTGGCAGGCGGCGGGTCTTGCCGCCTTCGGCAGGCCACAGGGTTATGTACGGCGGCAGATCGAACGCTGGTCGCAGCAATATGCGGCGGCGCGGCTCGGCGCCGAGCCGGCGATGGACCGGCTGACGGCGTGGCTCTCGGCGCATGCGCCGGTGGCGGAGGAAACCGCGATCGCACACGGCGATTTCCGCCTCGGCAACCTCTTGCTGCATGCCACGGAGCCGCGGGTGATCGGTGTCCTGGACTGGGAACTCGCGACCCTCGGCCATCCGCTGGCCGATCTTGCCTACAACTGCCTCGCCTGGCGCCTGCCGCCGGAGCTGCGCGGCATCGCCGGGTTGGCGATCGCCGGGATCCCGACCGAGGATGCCTATGTCCGCGCCTACTGCGAGCGCACGGGCCGCGACGGCGTGCCCGGTCTGCCGTTCTTCATCGCCTTCTCGCTGTTCCGCTGGTCGGCGATCGCGGCCGGCGTCTATCGCCGCGCGCTCGACGGCAACGCCGCGGATGCGCGCGGCCGGGAGGCCGGCGCCAAGTTCCGGGCGCTCGCCGCGATCGGCTGGCAGGTGGCGCAGCAGGCCTGACCCGCCGCCGGCCGCGACGGCATGGACGGCGGCCGGCCCCGCCGGTGCATCACGGCCCTCCCGCGGGCGGGACGGCCGGTACGGCGGTGGCTGGCGCGCCGTGGGGCCGCAGCCGCTCCTCGGCGGCTTGCAGGAGCACGAAGAACGGCGGCACGAACAAGACGGCGAGTCAGGTGGAGGCGACCATGCCGCTGAGCACGGCAAGCCCGAGCGAGATGCGCGCCGCCGCCCCCGCGCCGCTCGCCATCACCAGCGGCACGACGCCGAGGATGAAGGCGAGGGAGGTCATCACGATCGGCCGGAACCGCTCCTCCGCCGCCGCGATGGCGGCGGTCAGGATCGGCGCGCCCTCATGCCGGCGCGCGCGGGCCACCTCCACGATCAGAATGGCGTTCTTGGCCGAGAGCGCGATCAGCAGCACGACGCCGATCTGCGTGTAGAGGTTGTTGGCAAGACCGAGGAGATGCAGCACCAGCGCCGGGCCGAGCAACGCCAGCGGCACCGCCAGCAGCACCGAAAGCGGCGCGATCCAGCTCTCGTACTGGCCGGCGAGGCAGAGATAGACCAGCAGCATCGCCAGCCCGGCGACGAGATAGATCTGTCCCCCGACCGCCTTTTCCTGATACGACATTGCCGTCCAGTCATAGCCGGTTCCGGGCGGCAGCACCCGCCCGGCGATATGCTGCATCAGCGCCAGCGCCTCGCCGGAACTGAACCCCGCCGCCGGCAGCCCGATCACGGTCGCCGCCGGATAAAGATTGTACAGCGTCACCAGTGCCGGCCCGACCGCCGGTCGCATCGTCACCAGCGCACCCAGCGGCACCATGCTGCCGGTGGTACTGCGCACATAGAGCGAGTCAAGATCCGCCGGCCGCCCGCGGAAGCGCGCATCGGCCTGGGCATAGACCTGGAAGGTGCGCCCGAAGCGGTTGAACTGGTTGACGTAGGCCGAGCCGACGTAGGAACCGAGCGTGTTGAATACGTCGCCCACGGCGACATGCAGCGTCTCCGCCTTGATGCGGTCCACCTCGACGGCGATGCGCGGCGCATCGGCACGGAACGGGGTCGCGACGCGTTGGAGCGCCGTCTGCCCCGCCGCGTCGTTCACCATCATGCCGGACAGGGCCTGCAATCTCTGCCAGTCGGCGCTGCCGTCGCGCAGCTCCACCATCATGGTGAACCCGTTGGCATTGCCGATGCCCTGGATCGGCGGCGGCACGATGACCAGTGCCCTGCCGTCGGCCAGCGTCTCCAGCGCCGCCTGCAACCGGCCATAGATGGTGCGCAGATCCTGGCCGCCCCCGGCCCGGCGGCGCGTGTCCCAGTCCCTGAGGATGACGTAGGCGGCGCCGGCACTGGCGAGCGAGGCGTTGTTGTCGAGGGCGGAAACGCCGGCGATTTCCACCACCTGTGCGACACCCGGAATGGTGCGGGCGATGCGGCCGACGGTCGCGAGCGAGGCATCGGTGCGGCCGAGCGCGGCACCGTCGGGAAGTTGCAGCGCGACCACCAGATAGCCCTGATCCTCAAGCGGGATGAACGCGGTCGGCAGCCGCGCGAGGCCCCACAGGCCGAGGCCGGCAAGCATCAGCGCGATGACGGCGGCAAGGCCGGCATGGCGGGCGAGCCTGCCGACCAGGCGGCCATAGCCGCGGTGCAGCGGCGCCCAGGCCCGGTTGAAGCCGCGGAACAGCAGGTTGCGCTGCGCCGGCGGCCGGGGCGGGCGCAGCCACAGCGCGCATTGCGTCGGCTTCAGGGTCGCGGCGTTGATGGCGCTGATCAGCGCCGTCGCCGCGATCACCAGCGCAAATTGCGCATACATCTGCCCCGTCAGGCCGGGCAGAAAGGCCGCCGGCACGAACACCGCCATCAGGACCAGGGTGATCCCCATGATCGGGCCGAGCAGCTCCGTCATTGCGCGCACCGCCGCATCATGCGGCGATAGCCCGCGTTCGAGGTGATGTGACGCCCCTTCCACCACCACGATTGCGTCGTCCACGACGATGCCGATCGCCAGCACGATCGCGAACAGTGTCGCGATGTTGACGGTGAAGCCGAGTGCCGCCATCGCCGCGAAGGCGCCGATGATCGTCACCGGCACGGTCGTTGCCGGCACCAGCGTCGCGCGCCAATCCTGCAGGAACAGCAGGATCACCACCAGCACCAGGATCGCCGCCTCGATCAGCGTGCGGTACACCTCGCCGATCGAGGCGCGGACGAAGCCCGTGGTGTCGAAGGGCACGGCATAGCTGATCCCGGCGGGAAATCCCGCCGACAGCGCCTGCATGCGTGCCCGCACCCGCGCCGCGACGGCGAGCGCATTGGCCGCCGGCGCAAGGTAGATCGCAAGCCCCGCCGCCGCCGCGTCATCGACGCGGAAGGTCTGCGCATAGCTCTGCGCCCCCATCTCCACCCGCGCCACGTCGGCAAGCCGCGTCACCGCGCCGGCGTCGGATTTCACCACGATGGCGCCGAACGCCGCCGGGTCGGCCAGCCGGCCTTCGACGGTGACGACATACTGGAAATCCTGCCCCGCCGGCGCGGGCGGGGCGCCGATCTGTCCGCCGGCGACCTGCTGGCTCTGCTGCTGGATCGCCTGCACCACGTCCTGCGGCGTCAGGCCGCGCTGGAACAGCAGCTGCGGATCGAGCCAGACGCGCATGGCATACTGGCCGGCGCCGAACACGTTGACGCTGCCGACGCCAGGTATGCGCGACAGGTCGTCGAGCAGGTTGATGGTCGCGTAGTTGCTCAGGAACAGGCCGTCGTAACGGCCGCCGGCCGCGGTCAGCGTGACGATCTCAAGGATGGAGGTCGATTTCTGCTGCACCTGCACGCCCTGCGCCTGTACCGCCTGCGGCAGCTGGGCGAGTGCCGAGGCGACCCGGTTCTGCACCAGCACCTGCGCGAAGTTGAGGTCCGTGCCGATCTCGAACGTCACCGTCAGCGTGTAGGCGCCGTCGGCGGTGCTGGTCGATTGCATGTAGATCATGCGATCGACCCCGTTGACCGCCTGCTCGATCGGCAGCGCCACCGTGTTCATCAGCGTGGTCGCATCGGCACCCGGATAGCGCGTCGTCACCTGCACCGTCGGCGGCACGACGTTGGGGTACTGCGCCACCGGCAGCGCGGCCAGGGCGACCGCGCCGAGCAGCACGAACAGGATCGCCAGCACATTGGCCAGCACCGGGCGATCGATGAAGAAGCGCGCGATCATCGCCGGCTCAGGATCCCGGCATCGGCGCTGCCACCGGCGCCACTTTCTCGCCCGGGACGGCGCGGGCCAGGCCGCTCACCACCACCCGGTCGGCCGCGCCGAGGCCGGCGTCGATCACGCGCAGCGCGCCGTCGCGCGCGCCCACCTGCACGCTGCGCTGCTCGACGACGTTGCCGTCATTGACCACCAGCACATAGCGTCCCGCCTGGTTGCTGCCCAGGGCTGCGTCGGGCACCAGCAGCGATTCCACCGGGCGCTGCGTCCGCGGCACGCGCACGCGCACGAAATAGCCGGGCAGCAGGGCAAGGTCGGGATTCTTCAGGATGGCACGCAGCGTCAGCGTGCCGGTCGCGGCATCGACCTGCGGCGCGACATAGTCGAGCACGCCGCGATAGGGGTAGCCGGGATCGGTCATCAGCCCGACTTCGACCGGGATCGTGCCGAGATCGGCGACGGTCAGCCCTGCCTTGGCCAGCCCGGCGCGGATCTGCTGCACGCTCGCCTCGCTGATGCTGAAGCTGACATAGATCGGATCAAGCTGGACGATGGTGGCGAGCCGCGTCGGGGCGCTGGCGCCGACGAGATCGCCGACCGAGACGAGATGCTGCGTCACCACGCCGTCGAACGGCGCGGTGACGCTGGTGTAGCCGAGATTGATCCCGGCGAGCGCGATCGCGGCCTGTTGGCTGGTGACATTGGCCTGATTGGAATCGCGCGCGGCGCGGGCCTGATCCACCGCCGCCTGAGAGGCAAAATCGCTGCGCCCGAGCGAGGTTTGCCGCCGGTACTCGGCATCCGCCTGCACGAACTGCGCCTGCGCCGACGCATAGGCCGCCTGCGCCTGCTGCAATTTCGCCTGGTATGGGGCAGGCTCGATCAGGAACAGCCGCGTGCCGGCGGCGACCGTGGCACCGTCGCGATAGTCGATGCTCTGCACGAAGCCTTCGACCCGTGCCACCAGGTCCACATTGTTGAAGGCAACCGTGCTGCCGGTCGCTTCCAGATAGGGCGTGACGGCACGCGCCAGCGGACGCACCACGCCCACCTGCGGCGGCGGCGGCGGTGCATAGGCATTTTCCCTGCGGCAGCCGGCCAGCAGCGCCATCAGGCCGAAGACGCTCAGTATTGCGAGTGCTGCCTTCCCCCTCCGCAGGCGCATGCCACTCTCCCGGACAACGGCGATGCGGTGTGACGCGGATCGGCCCAGGCGTGCGCGGCAACGGCCGCGCAGTGCGGCAACATGATTCGGTCGCATCCGCCCGTCCCGTTCCGACCGGTCAAGTATGGCGGGATGCCGGGCCGCGGCGCAAGCGCGGCGCGATGCGTGCGGCCCCGATCGCAGTGCCGCGGCTCAGGCGGTGCGGCGGGTCGGTCCGTTGCCGGCGGCGGCGAGGACGGCGATGATGACGGCGCCCTGGATCATGTCCTGCACCCCGCCGGGCAGCCCGGCGATCTGCATCGTCGTCACGATCAGGACCAGCAGCAGGGCACCAAGCAGCGTGCCCAGCGGCGTCGCGCTGCCGCCGAAAATCAGCGTGCCGCCCACCACCACCGCGCCGACCGATTGCAGCAGATAGGGCCGCCCCATTTCCAGGAAGGCCCCGCCGGCATGGGCGGAGAGCAGGGCGCCGTCGAGTGCCGCAAGCACGCTGCTCAGCAGGAAGGCAACCGTGGTGACCCGGCCGACCGGCACGCCGGCAAGATCGGCCGCGGTCGCGTTCTGTCCGGCCGCCATCAGCCAGCGGCCATAGGCGGTCCGGCCGATCAGGGTGGAGGCGGCGGCGGCCAGGGCGAGCGCCAGCAGCAGGATCGCCGGCACGCCGGCCGGCCGCGCCGTCGCCAGGGTGCGCAGCAGCGGGCTGATGGCGAAGGCGGTGAAGCGCCGGTTGGCCAGCAGGGTCGCCGTTTCCAGCACATAGCCGACGGCGAGGGTGGCGATGATGGCGGGGATGCGCAGGCGCAGGATCAGCAGCGCATTCACCGCCCCGGTCAGCAGACCGATCGCGGCCACCGCCGGCAGCGCCGCCAGCAGGCCGGCATCGGTGCCGCCGGAGAGGATCATCGTCGCGAACGCCGCCAGCGTGATGACGCCCGGAATCGACAGATCGACGTTGCCGCCCCCGGTCGTGACCGCGAACATCTGGCCGGTCGCGACCACGGCGAGGAACGATGCCGAGGTGGCGACGCCCGACAGGCTCGCCAGGCTGAAGCGTGCGGTGGTGGCCGAAAGCGCGCCCCACAGCAGCAGCACGCCGATGCCGGCGAACGCCCAGCGGCGCCGGCGCAGCCAGGACAGCGCCGTCATTGCCGCAACGCTCCGCGCAGGATCAGGATCGCGATCAGCAGCCCGCCCTGCACGGCGGCGTTATAGTCGGTGCTGACCCCGAGGAAGCCGAGCAGGCTGCCGATCAGCGAGAGGGTTATCGCCCCGCACACCACGCCGACCGGCGCGATCCGCCCGCCCGCCAGCGACGACCCGCCGACCACCACCGCCGCAATGCCGAGCAGGGTGTACGAACCGCCGGCATTGATGTCGGAGGCGGTGTTGATCGCCGTCATGGCGAAGCCGGCCAGCATCGCGAAGCCGCCGGCGATCGCATAGCGTTGCAGGGCGGCGGTGCGCGCCGACCAGCCGCTCTGCGCCAGCGCGCGCGGATTGGCGCCGAAGCCGCGCAGGACGACGCCGATCCGCGCCGCGTTGAGCAGCGCCGCCAGCCCCGCCGCCACGATCACCAGCAGCAGCGAGGCCGGCAGCCCGAAGGGATGCAGCCCGGACGCCGCCGCGAGCCAGGCCGGCGCGCTGCCGCCCGGCGTCGGCTGCAGCGCGTAGCCGATGCCGGTCCAGATGAAGGAGGCGCCGAGCGTGACCACGATCGCCGGGATCGCGCGCGCCTCGATCAGCAGCCCGAGTGCGGCATAGGCGGACAGCGCCGCCGCCAGCGTGGCGACACCGAGCGGCGGCGCGTCGGCCAGAAAGGTGGCGCTCAGCACGTTGGCGAGGCCGGCGAAGGCGCCGATGCCGAGATCGATTTCGCTGCCGCCGACGACGAACATCTGGCCGATCGCGACCAGGACCAGCGGCACCGCGGCGCCCATCAGCAGGTCGATGCCGAACAGCGTCGCGGCATTGCGGTTGAGCGCCACGATCACCGCAAACATCAGCACCGCAGTGAGGAAGGGAAGAGCGCGGAACAGCGCCGCCTGCGTCGCGCCGCGCGGCCGGGCGCCGGCGGCACCGGCCGCGCGGGCGGCAAGACGCTCGGTGAAGGCGGCGCTGACGATCGCGTCCTCGCTGAGCGCGGTGCTGTCCAGCACCCGCCGGACGGCGCCGTCGTCGAACAGCAGCACCCGGTCGCATTCGAGGAACTCGATCGTCTCCGAACTGTGCCAGACGACGAGCTTGCCGCTGCCGGCGGCGTCGCGGATCAGGCGGTAGAATTCCCGCTTGACGGCGACATCGACGCCGCGCGTCGGATCGTCCAGCAGGATCACCGCAGCGTCCCGGATCAGGGCCCGCGCCATCAGCACCTTCTGCTGATTGCCGCCCGAGAGTTCAAGGATGCCGGCCGCGCGCCGCGATGGCGGCAGTTGCATTGCGTCGAGCACCGGCACCGCCATCGCGCGCTCGGCCGCCGCGCGGATCCAGGTCAGCGCAGATCCTGCGGCGAGGCGCGCGAGCGTCGCGTTCGCGATCACCGTCCAGAGCGGGAACACCCCTTCGCGAACACGGTCGCCCGAGACGAAGGCGGCGGCGGCGCGGCAGGCGGCGCCGGCGACGCGCCGCCGGCGGGCGGCGGCATGGAGCGCATGCAGGAACGGCCGCTGGCCGCTGCCTTCCAGCCCGGCCAGCCCGACGATCTCGCCGCCATGCAGCGCCACCGGCACGGCGGCGAGCGGGGTTGCCACCTCGACCAGGACCGGGCCGCGCGGGGCGGCGCCGCGCGCACCGGCGGGCCGGGAGGCGGCAAGATCGCGCGCCGCCTCGCCGGCCATCGCCGCGATCATCTGCTCGATGCCGACCTGTCCCGCCTGCGCGTCCAGGGCGAGCCGGCCGTTGCGCAGCACCAGGATGCGGCCGGCGACCGCCGCAACTTCCGTCAGCTTGTGGCTGATGAAAATGACGGCCGCGCCGGACGCGGCGCGCGCCGCGATGAAGCGCTGAAGCTCCGCACTGCGGCGGGCATCGAGCGAGGAGGTCGGCTCATCGAGGATCAGCAGGCGCAGCTGCGGGTCGCTCGCGGCACGGGCGATTTCCACCATCTGCCGCTGCGCGATCGGCAGGTCGGCGACCGGGCGGCGCACGTCGATGCCGGAGGCGGGGAAGATCCCGGCAATGCCGGCTTCGGCGAGGCGCGCATAGGGCCGGCGCCACAGCGGATGGCGCGCATGCTGCGGCCGCTCGATGTAGAAATTCTCGGCAACCGTCAGGCTGTCGCAGAGCGACAATTCCTGATGCACGAAGCGGATGCCGCAGGCGCGCGCCTCCAGGGGCGAGAAGCGGGCGAGATCGATGCGCCGTCCGTCAAGCTCCAGCGTGCCGGCATCGGGCAGCGTGATGCCGGCAAGAATCCGCATCAGCGTGCTCTTGCCGGCGCCGTTCGCGCCGATCAGCCCGATCACCTCGCCCGGCGAAACCGCGAAGCTGAGATCCTGGTTCGCCAGTGTGGCGCCGTAGGCCCGGCTGATCCCGTCGAGCCGCAGCACGGGTACGGCGTCGGCTGCCGGCGGCCCGGCCGCGAGACCCGCGATGCCGTCCCGTGCCGGGGTCACGCGATGCACCGGCCGGCGGCTATTTCTGGTTCAGCAGATTCTTCGCGACCCATTCGTTGGAATAGGTCGGGCTGACGATCGTCCCCGGCTTCATGTCGGCATACTGGGCGAGGTTGTCCCCGGTCACGGTCGCCACCGGCATCACCATGTAGTTGGGCGCCTTCGCACCCTTGGCGATGTCGAGGGTCAACCAGAACGCGGCGCCGCCGATGCCCGGCGTGGTGTTCATCGACACGGTGCGATAGCCGTTCTGCTTCGCCTGCTCCGCCCACCAGTGGATGAAGTTGGAACTGCCGCCGCCGGCGATCACCGGCGGCTTGCCGGCATAGGGGCCGCCGAACTGCTCGAAGGCCTGGGCGATGCCGTAATCATCGCCGCCGCCCTGGGCCAGCACCGCATCGACCCGCGGCAGGCTGGGCAGCACGTTGGCGACCGCCGACTGCGCCACCGAGCCGGTCGCCTGGCCATAGACCGTCGCGACCACCTTTACATCCGGGAACTGCTTCAGCGTCGCCATCTGGGATTCGTACATGTCGTGATCCGGGGCCGATCCCTTGACGCCGCGCACGACGATGACATTGCCCTTGTCGCCGATCAGGTGCAGCACCTGCCGGGTCAGCTCCGCCTGGTAGCCGGTGAAGTCGAAATTGAGCTTGTAGGAACATGGCGCGCTGACGATCGAATCGAACGCCAGCACGGTGATGCCGGCGGCACACGCCTTCGCGATGATGCCGTTGAGCGCCGTCTCGGACGCCGCGTCGATGACGATGGCGCTGACGTGCCTCAGGATCAGGTCGCTCATCTGCGACATCTGCTGGTTCACCGATCCGTCGCCGTTGAGCACGACGTAATCGGAGATCTCGCCCTTCGCCTTGGCTTCCCCGGCGGCGGCCTGGAACGCCTCCACCATCTGATGGCGCCAGGTGTTGCCGTAATAGGCGTTCGACAGCGCGATCACCGGCGCCGGTTCGGCGGCGTGGGCGATCCCGCCGGCCAGCGCCGCCCCGGCGAGACCAAGCAGCCAGGAACGCATCGATCGGATCATCGGTTCTCTCCTCCCCTGACGGCGCCGGCAGGCCGTCATTTCACGTGTTCATCCAGCCGGAAACGTTCGACCGTGCTCGCCTGCACCAGCGCGGCGGTGGCGGCGCGGAAGGCGGCGAAATGCGGCGTGCGGAGATGCGCGTCGAACGCCGCCGCATCGTCATAGATCTCGTACAGCACCACCTCCCCGGCAGTGCCGGAGTCGGGCGTCAGGACGTCGAAGCGGCGGCAGCCCGGTTCATCGGCGACCGAGGCGCCGGCGTTGCGCCGGACCGCGGCGAGAAACGCGTCCCACGCGCCCGGAACCAACTGGAAGCGCGCCAGGATGACGAACCCGTCCACGTGCCGTGCCCCATTGCTTGACCCTGTCGGATAGTGATGCCATAAGCCTGTCATACCAGCAAGCGGGAAAACGCCGGATGGCCTTCGCACCCGTGCTGCGGCGGCGGCTCTATCAGGAAGTGGCGGAACGGCTGGAACACCTGATCCGCTCCGGCGAACTGCCGGAGGGGCGCGCCCTGCCGTCGGAGCGCGAATTGATGGAACATTTCGCCGTCGGCCGGCCGGCGATCCGCGAGGCGCTGCTGTCCCTTCAGCAGAAGGGGCTGATCGTCATCGGCAACGGCGAGCGTGCCCGGGTCACCGCGCCCGACGCGGAACGGCTGATCGGGGCGCTGTCGGGTGCGGCGCGGGTCTATCTCACCCGTGCCGACGGCGTGCGCCAGTTCCAGGCCGCGCGCCGCCTGTTCGAGGGCGCGATCGCCCGCCAGGCGGCGCGCAGCGCCGATGAGGGGGCGATTGCCCGCATCCGCCACGCGCTCGATGCGAACGCCACGGCGCGGGGCGATGTCGCCGCCTTCCGCGCGACCGACATCGACTTCCATTTCCAGATCGTGCGGACCTGCGGCAATCCGCTGCTGACCGGCGTGCATCAGGCGCTCGCCGGATGGCTGGGCGAGCAGCGCAGCGTTTCGCTGGCAGCGCCGGGGGCCGAGGCATCGGCGTTCGACTTTCACACCCGCATCTGCGCTGCGATCGCGGCACACGACACCGATGCGGCGGAGGCGGCGATGCATGCGCATCTCGATGCCGTCGCCGCTTTCTACTGGCAACAGGCGCAACCGGACGGGAGGATCGATCCGCCATGACGCTCAAGGAGAAGCTCCGGCACCAGGGCCGTGCCTTCGGACCGATGATCTTCGAGTTCTTCACCCCCGGCATGCCGGCGATCATCGCAACGACCGGCGCCGATTTCGCGCTGTTCGACATGGAGCACACCGGCCTCGGCTTCGAGACGCTCAAGCTGCTGGTCGCCGGCTGCCGCGGTCTTGGCGTGGCCCCGCTGGTGCGCGTGCCGGCGACGGAATACCACTTCATCGCCCGCGCGCTCGACATGGGCGCGCACGGCATCATGGTGCCGATGGTGGAAAGCCGCGCGCAGGCGGAGCGCATCGTCGCCGCCGCGCATTATCCGCCGCATGGCCGCCGCGGCGCGGCGTTCGGCGTCGCGCACGACGATTTCCGCGCCGGCACGCCGGCCGAGAAGATGCAGGCGGCGCGCGCCCGCACCCTCGTCATCGTGCAGATCGAGACCGAGCACGGGCTGGCCCATGTCGAGGAGATCGCGGCGACCCCTGGCGTCGATGTGGTCTGGGTCGGGCATTTCGACCTGACCAACTTCCTCGGCATTCCCGGCCAGTTCGACCATCCCGACTATCTCGGCGCGATCCGTCGCGTGGTCGCGGCGGCGCGCGCCAACGACAAGCCGGCCGGCTTCATGGTCGCCGATGCGCAATGGGCGCGCAGCCACTGGGACCACGGCTTCCGCATGCTGGCCTACGCGCTCGACCATCTGCTGTTCCAGAATGCGTTGCAGGCCGGGATGAACATGCTGCGCGGACTCGCCTGACATGGTGCAGAACACGCCCCGCATCGGCATCACCCGCGACCTGCGGACCGGCAGCGGCGCCCCCGCGTTCGGCGAGGCGGCGCTCGCCTCCCTCGGCGGCCTCGCCTGGGAGTGGCTCGCCGAGGACGTGACGGCGATCACGCCCGAGATCGCCGCGCGCTACGACGCGCTGTGCGTCAATCTGCCGCGCGTTCCCGCGGCCAGCGTGGTGCGGCCCGACTGCCGCCTGCGCATCGTGGCGCGGCACGGTGTCGGTTACGACTCGGTCGATGTCGCGGCGCTGACCCGCGCCGGCATCGTGCTGACCAACACGCCGACCGCGGTGCGCCGGCCGGTCGCCACCAGCGCCATCACCTATGTGCTGGCGCTCGCCCAGAAGCTGCGCGTGAAGGACGCCCTGACGCGCCGCGGGCGATGGAATGCGCGCACCGATCACATGGGCCAGGGGCTGACCGGCAAGGTGCTCGGCATCGTCGGTGCCGGCAGCATCGGGCAGGAGACGCTGCGTCTCGCGCGGGTCTTCGACCTCCGGCTGCTCGCCGCCGATCCCTATGTGGACGCCGCCACGGTGGCGGCCTGCGGTGCCGAACTGGTGGCGTTCGACACGCTGCTGCGACGCGCCGACTTCGTCGTCGTGACCTGTCTGCTGACGGAGGAGACGCGGCATCTGATCGGTGCGGCGGAGTTCGCGCTGATGAAGCCGACGGCCTATCTGGTCAATGTCGCGCGCGGGCCGATCGTGGACGAGGCGGCGTTGATCGCCGCCCTTCGCGCAGGGGCGATCGCCGGCGCCGGACTCGACGTCTTTGAGCAGGAGCCGGTCGATCCGGGAAACCCGCTGCTGGCGATGGACAACACCATCGTCTCTCCACACGCGCTGTGCTGGACGGACGAATGCTTTGCCGCGATCGCGACCAGCGCGCTGAGCGGTATCGCCGATGCGCTGGCCGGGCGCCGGCCGCGCTTCGTCGTCAATCCGGAGGTGCTGGCAGCGCCACGGGTCGCGGCCTGGCTTACGGAAGGATAGCGCGGCATCGCGACGGCGGGCCGGCGCATGCTATGGCCTCGGCATGCGACGACCCAGCCCCGCGCCGTCCCCCACCCGCGGCAGCGGACGCATGATCGGCTATGCCCGCGTCTCGACCGGAGAGCAGGCGACCGATCCGCAGACAGACGAGCTGCGCGCCGCCGGCTGCGCCGTGGTCCTTGCCGAGCACGCTTCCGGCGCCGGCCGCGACCGCCCGGTGCTGGCGGCGCTGCTGCGCGACATCCGCGCCGGTGAAACGCTGGTCGTGGTGCGGCTCGACCGGCTCGCCCGTTCGGTCGGCCATCTGCTCGGCGTGATCGAGGAGCTGGAGCGCAAAGGGGCGCATTTCCGCAGCCTGCACGACCCGATCGACACTGCGACGCCGCAGGGGATGTTTTCCTTGCAGGTGCTCGGCGCGGTCGCACAGCTGGAGCGCGCGCTGATCGCCGAACGCACCCGCGCCGGCCTGCGTGCGGCGCGCGCGCGCGGGCGCATCGGCGGCAATCCCGGCCTGCGCGCCCGCGATCCGGCGGCGCTGCGCAAGGTGCGGGCCGGACGCGACGCGATCTGGCTGCGGGGCGTGCTGGCGCAGCTCGACACCTGGCTGCCGCTGGTGCGGCGGATGCGGCCGCAGCAGCCCTGGGGCGACGTGGTACGGGTGCTGAACCGCTCGGCCGCCGTGCCGTGGACCGCGGAGCGGCTGCGGCGGACGGTGCGGCGGCTGGTCGCCGAGGGGCTGGCAGAACCGGCCCTGCTCGGCCGCGCCCCGCCGGCGCGGCCGGACGACCGGCTGGTGCGGCTCATCGCCGGCATCGCCGCCGCCGCGCCGGGGAACACGCTGCAACAGATCGCGGCGCAACTGGAAGCGATGCAGGAACGCACACCGCGCGGCGGCACGCGCTGGCATCCCTCCTCCGTCCGGCATCTCAGGTTGCGCGCGGTGCGGCTCGGCCTGCTCGATCAGGACTGACCGGCGAGCACCGCCATCGCCGCCGCAACACCGCCCGGCGCGTGCGGCACCCCGGCGAGGCGCAGCCCCATCTCCACCCCGCCCAGCGCCCCGATCAGCGTCAGATCGTTGGTATCGCCGAGATGGCCGATGCGGAACACCCGGTCCTTCAGGATGCCGAGACCGTTGCCGAGACTCATGTCGAAGCGCCGCAGGATCAGCGCGCGCAGGGCATCGGCGCTGTGCCCCTCGGGCAGCCGCACGGCGGTGAGCGAGCCGGAATAGTCGCGCGGCTCCTGGCACTGCACCTCGATTCCGCCCGCGCTGCCCCATGCGCGCACCGCGGCGCGCGTCGCGGCGCCGTGGCGGGCGTGGCGGGCGAACACGTTCTCCAGCCCTTCCTCCTCCAGCATCGCCAGCGCCTCCTCCAGGCCGCGCAGCAGGTTGGTGGCCGGGGTGAAGGGAAAATACCCGCTCTCGTTCGCCGCCAGCATCGCCCGCCAGTCCCAGTAGCTGCGCGGCAGACGTGCCGTTTCGGCAGCGGCGAGGGCGCGCGGGCTGACCGCGTTGAACGACAGGCCGGGCGGCAGCATCAGCCCTTTCTGGCTGCCCGCCACGGTGACATCGACCCCCCATTCCTCGTGCCGGTAGTCGATCGAGCCGAGTGAGGAGATGGTATCGACCAGCAGCAGCGCCGGATGCTGTGCCGCGTCGATCGCGGCGCGGATGGCGGCGACCGGGCTGGTGCAGCCGGTGGAGGTCTCGTTGTGGACGACGCAGACCGCGCGGATGCGGTGCGCGGTGTCGTCGCACAGCGCGGCACCGATCGCGTCCGGGTCGGCACCGCGGCGCCAGTCGGTCTCCAGCAGGATCGGCTGCAGGCCGAGCCGCGTCGCCATCTCATGCCACAACGTCGCGAACCAGCCGGTGCGCACCATCAGCACCGCATCGCCGGGCGAGAGCGTGTTGGCCAGCGCCGCCTCCCACGCTCCGGTGCCGGAGGCGGGATAGATGATGACCGGCCCGGTCGTGCGAAAGACGCGGCGCAGCCCGATCAGCACCGCGCGGCCGAGATCGGCGAAGCCGGGGCCGCGATGGTCGATCGTCGGTTCGGCGATGGCGTGCAGCACCCGGTCGGGCACGTTGGTCGGGCCGGGGATTTGCAGGAAATGGCGGCCCGGCATCCGGGCATTGGCACCAGCGGTCATCGCGGCTCCTCCAGGGCGGGCAGGGGCGGGGCAGGGTGGTCGGCGGCGACCGCGGCGGCGAAGCCGAGCAGCGCGGCGTCGCTGGCGAAGCCGCTGACCAGTTGCACGCCGATCGGCAGGCCGCCGGCCGAACAGGCGACCGGCAGGCTGATCGCCGGCAACCCCGCGATGTTCACCCAGCCGGTGAACACCGCATGGTCGCGCGGTCCGGCAGGGCGGCCGGCAATCGTGGTGGGATAGGGCTGCCCGGCCGGCCAGGGCAGCGCCGCGGCCGTCGGCGTGAGCACCAGATCGGTCGTCTCGAACAACTCGGCGCAACGGCGGCGGAACGCGGCGACGCGCTCCAGCGCGTCGATATAGTCGGCGCCGGTAACCTTGGCGCCGTCCGCGCCCATGGCCTGCACCGACGCCCCGGCGGCAGCGCCCAGCCGCCCGCCGTCGCGCGCCAGCAGCCAGGCCACCCCGGCGCGCGAGATCACGTGCCAGATGCGGGCCGCGTCATCGAGGTCGAAGAACACCGCCCCCTCCCGCACCGCATGTCCGGCGCGGGCGAGGGCAGCGGCGACCGCTTCGGTCGCGGCGGCCACTTCCGGATCGACCGGAGCGGTGCCGAAGCGCGGGAGATAGAGGATGCGCCGCCTCCCCCCCTGCCAGGCCGGCGCCGGCGCATGGAGGGAGCGGCGGTCGCGCGCATCCGGCCCGGCCAGCAGCGCGTCCAGCGCCGCCGCATCGGCGACCGAGCGGGAGAGCGTGCCGATCGTCTCGAAATCCGTCAGAATGGCGGGAAATCCGTCGATGCGGGCGATGCGGCCGGCGGAGGGTTTGAAGCCGACCAGGCCGGTATGGCAGGCCGGCCGGCGGATCGATCCGCCGCCGTCGGTACCGATCGCGACCGGCACCAGCCCCGCCGCCACGCCAGCCGCAGCACCGCCCGATGACCCCCCGGGCGTGAGCCGCGGATCCCACGGGTTGCGCGTCGTGCCGAACAGGTCGTTGTGGGTGTATCCCTCCAGCGTCAGCTCGGGCACGTTGGTCTTGCCGACGATCACCGCCCCCGCCGCGCGCAGCTTCGCAATCGGCAGTTCGTCCCGCTCCGGCACGAAATCCGCCAGCGCCCGGCTGCCCCAGGTCGCCGGCTGTCCGGCCGCCAGGATATTGTCCTTGACCGACACCGGCACGCCGTCGAAGGGCGACAGCGGCGCGCCGGCGGCAAGGCGCGCATCCGCCGCCCGCGCCGCCGCCCGTGCCCCCGCCTCATCGCGCGCGACGAAGCTGTTGAGCGGCCCGTCGAGGCGGCGGATGCGGTCGAGGCAGCACTCGAGCAGCGCCGTCGCGGTGAGGGTGCGGGCGCGCAACTGCGCCGCGAGCGTGGTGGCGTCAGCCTGCCAGGGCATCGTCATGGCTGGGGTCCGGGTCATTGTTCGAGCGGCCGGCCGATCGCCGCCGGCAGCCGGGCCGAGCGGCCGAGCACGGCAAGCACCGCCAGCGCGATCAGATACGGTGCCATCTGCACGATATACGAGCTGACCGGCACGCCGAAGGTCTGCAACCGCAGTTCGAACGCCTCCGCCGCGCCGAACACGAGGCAGGCCGCCGCCGCTCCGAACGGCGTCCAGCGGCCGACGATGAGCGAGGCGAGGGCGAGATAGCCGCGCCCGCCGGTCATCCCGTCAGTGAACGTGCCGACCTGCTGGAGCGACAGCACCGCACCGCCGAGACCCGCCACCGCCCCGCAGGCGATCACCGCCAGCATGCGCACCCGCAACGGATCGGCGCCGGCGGCGAACGCGGCCTCCGGGTTCTCGCCGGTGGCACAGAGCGCGAGGCCGGCCTGGGTGCGGCCGAGGAACAGGGTGAAGGCGACGCAGCCGAGCAGCGCGAGATAGGTCAGCGGCGGCTGCGCGAACAGCAGCTTGCCCACCACCGGCAGGTCGGCCAGGACCGGGATGGGCCACGGGCCGAGCAGCGGCAGATGGATCGACGCCGGCCGTCCGCCGCCCCCGGCCGCGACACGCAGCAGATAGCTGGTCAGGCCGAGGGCGAGGATGTTGGCGGCCAGCCCCGTCACCATGTTGTCGGCCCGCCAGCGCACCGCGACCACGGCGACCGCGAGGCCGATCACCGCCCCCCCGGCCAGCGCCAGCCCGATCCCGGCGGCGGCGCTGCCACCGGCCCAGGCGCCGATGGTCGCGGCGAAGGCGCCGGCCAGCATCATCCCCTCCAGCCCGACCGCGAACACGCCGGCCCGTTCCGACAGGATGCCGCCGAGGGCGGCGAGCAGCAGCGGGGTCGCGATGCGGATGGCGGCAGCGAGGAATTCCGTCATGCCCGCCGCACCGTCGCCGCCAGGACGAACATCATGGTCAGCCCCTCGATCACCGCGACCAGGGCGGAGGGCACGCCGATCTGCCGCTGCATCGAGAGGGCGCCCGCTTCCAACAGCCCGACGAACAGCGCGGCTGGCACCACCGCCAGCGGCTCCAGCGCGCCGAGCAGGGCGACCGTCACCGCCTTGAAGCCGAAGCCGAGGGAGAATCCCTCGATCAGCCGCCGCTGCACGCCCAGCACCTCGATCCCGCCCGCCAGCCCGGCGAGCGCCCCGGCCAGCAGCATGACCCCCCAGGTCAGCCGCGCCAGCGAGAACCCGGCATAGGCCGCCGCCGGGCGGGAGGCGCCGGCAACGCGCAGCGCGAAGCCGAAGCGCGTGCGCCACAGCACGAAGGACAGCGCCGCCGCGACGGCGAGCGCGATCAGGAACCCCGGATGCGCCTCGATCAGCGGCAGCCGCGGCAGCCAGATGGCGCGCGGCAGCAGCGGCGATTGCAGGAAGCCGGCACCGAACTGCCCGAGCGGCCCGGCCAGCGCCTGCTGCACCAGCAGCACGGCGACGAAGTTGAGCAGCAGCGTCGCCAGCACCTCATGCACATGCCGGCCGATATGGATCGCGGTCGCCACCGCCGCCCAGGCGGCGCCGGCCAGCGCACCGCCGAGCAGGGCGGCGAGGATCGCAAGCAGCGGCGGCATCCCGGCGGGCGTGGCAAGGGCGACCGCGACGGCGCCGATGCCGCCCACCGCGATCTGTCCTTCCGCACCGATATTGATGATCCCGGCACGGAAACAGAGCGCGACGCCGCTGCCGGCGAGCAGATAGGGGGTGGTCCGGTTCAGTGCCGCGCCGATCTGATGCGCCGAGCCGGCCGCCCCCACCGCCATCGCCGCGAAGGCCGTGAGCGGACCATGGCCGGACAGCGCGATCAGCAGCGCCGCGCCCAGCATCGACAGCGCGACCGCGAGCAGGATGCGCACCGCCAGCCGGTCGGTCGCGAGGCGCAGCCGCAGCGGCGCCCGCGCCACGCCGCCGGCGGGCAGCGAGGAGACCGGCCCGCTCATGCGGCGCGCCCCGCCATCCACAGCCCGATCTGCGGCAGATCGGCCGCCGCGCGGGCGACCACGCCGGCGAATCCGCCATCCGCCAGCACCGCGATGCGATCGCCGATGGCAAGCACCTCCTCCAGTTCCGAGGAGATGTAGAGCACCGCCGCCCCGCCGTCGCGCAGCGCCAGCATGCGGTCGAGCACGAAGCGCGTGGCGCCGGGATCGAGGCCCCAGGTGGCCTGGTGCGCGACCAGCACTGCCGGACGCCGGTCCAGCTCCCGCGCCACCACGATCTTCTGCTGGTTGCCGCCGGACAGCCGGCCGGCGGGCGTGTCCGGGCCGGCGGCGCGGATGTCGTATTCGCCCATCAGCGTCCGTGCCCTCCCCCTCCGTCCGGCGGGCGACAGCAGCGCGCCCCGCGCATAGGGCGGGCGGGCGCTGTCGCGCAGCATCAGGTTCTCGGCCACCGACATCGACCGCACCAGCGCGGTGTGGGCGCGGTCCGCCGGCATGTAGGCAAGCCCCGCCGCGACCCGCGCCGCTGCCGAAGCATGGGTGATGTCGCGCCCGTCCAGCGTGATCCGGCCGCCACGGGCGCGGCGCAGGCCGGCCAGCGTCTCCGCCAGCTCGATCTGGCCGTTGCCGTCCACGCCGGCGACGCCGAGAATCTCGCCGCCGCAGAGAGCGAAGGTGACGCCGGAAAGCCCCGGCGCCGTCAGACCCTGCACCGAAAGCCGCACCGCGCCGGGCGCCTGCGCCGCCGGCGCCGGGGCCGCGGCGACGCTGCGGCCGACCATCATTTCCGCCAGCTGCTGGGGGCTGGCGCCGGCAACCGGGGTACGGCCGGCGACGCGGCCGGCGCGCAGCACCACCACCTCGTCGCACACCTCCAGCACCTCGGGCATCTTGTGGGTGATGAACACGATGCCCCGGCCCTCCGCCCGCAGCCGGCGCAGGATCGCGAGCAGGCCGGCGACCTCGCTCGGCGCGAGGTTGGAGGTCGGCTCGTCGAGGATCAGCAACTGCGCATCGCGCAGGATGGCCTTGAGGATTTCGACGCGCTGGCGGCGGCCGAGCGGCAGTGACGCGACCGGGGCATCGGGATCGAGATCGAGGCCGAAGCGCCGGCTCGCCTCCCGCACCCGCGCCGCCATCGCGGCCCGGCGCAGCACCCGCCCGGCCTCCGGCCAGCCGAGCATCACGTTGTCCACCACCGTCATCGCATCGATCAGCATGAAATGCTGGTGGATCATGGCGATGCCGGCCGCCATCGCGGCGGCCGGGCGATGCCCGGCGAGCGGCCGGCCGCGGAAGACGATGCTGCCGGCATCGGGCGGCAGCATGCCGAACAGCACCTTCATCAGCGTGCTCTTGCCCGACCCGTTCTCGCCGAGCAGGCCGAGGATGCGGCCGGCCTGCACGTCGAGATCGATGCCGTCATTGGCGCGCACCGCGCCGAAGCTGCGCACGATCCCGCGCATCTCCAGCAGCGGCGACGCCACCGTCGCGTCCGGCATCGGCGGTCCTAGGAGCCGCCGCGCGCGTCCTCGCGCGTCGGCACCACCTTGAGCGCGCCGGTCGCGAACTGCTTCGCCATGTCGTCGAGTTCCTTCACCACCGCGGCCGGCACGACCGGATTGAACGGCTTGCCCTCCTGATAGAGCAGCGAGGCGCCGGTCACCGGTGCGGTGTCGTAGCCGTACATGACGAAGGTGCCGAAGCGCTTGCCCTGTTTCACCTGATCGGCGGTGTTGCCGAACATGCCCGGCCAATCCTCGATGATGTTGGTCAGCACGCGGTCGGGCGCGAGCTTCGTCTGGTCGAGGCCGCGGCCGGTGGCGAACACGCCTTTCTCCTTCGCGGCGGCGATCAGGCCGCTCTCGGCGGCGTTGAGCTTGCCGGTCAGCACGTCGGCGCCCTGCGCGATCAGCGACAGCCCGGCCTCCTTCGCCGCCGCCGCATCCTCCATGTCCTTGACATAGAGGATCGTCACCTTGGCGCCGGCCTGCTGCGCGCAGATGCGGAAGCCGCCGGCCTGCGCCGTGATGTTGGGCACCCCCTCCAGCCCATAGACGCCGGCGACGCGGCCCGTCTTGCTCATGCGCGCGGCGAGATGGCCGAGCTGGCAGCCGAACTGCGCATTGTTCCAGTCGATCGACATGACGTTGGGCGCCATGCCCTCATTGCCGCTGACGGCAATGAACTGCGTCTTCGGGAAATCGGGCCCGACCTGCTCCATCGCCGAGACGAAGCGGCCGGAATGGCCCATCACGATCTGATAGCCGTGGCCGGCATAGTCGCGCAGCGCCTCGGCCTCATCGGCATCCGAGACATTCTCGGAATAGGCGGTGGCGAAGCCGTGCGGCTTGAGGCTCATCAGGATGGCGTAGCCGAGCGCGTTCCAGCTCTGGTCATTGATGCTGCCGGGCAGCAGGATCGCCGCCCTGTCCTCGGCCGCCGCCGGGCCGGCGAGCGCCGGCGCGGCGAGCAGCAGCCCGGCGGCCAGCGCGCTACGCCAGGAAGCCAGCGGTTTCTGTCTTTTCATCGGACCCCCCATGATTGGTTCCAACCCGCGACACGCAAGGCGCGTGCCGCCAAATGCCTGAGGCGAGGCCTGTCCGCGCACTTCGCCGCGCGACGGTCACGCTCGCACGATGGCGGCGATCGGCGCCTCCCCCGGCGCGCACTGGTGCTCCGTGCCGCCGGAGACGAAGATCGCCGCATCGCCGGTGACGGAGGCGATGACGGCGCCGAGGGCGGCGCGCGCATGGCGTTCATAGTTGATGTCGGCGTCCGACAGCATGGTGGTGCGCCGGCCGCGCAGCATGCCGCCGACGGGCGCCTCGGCCTTGGCGAACATGGCGACCACGCGCGCCGGATCGGCGGCACCGCCGCCCTGCGCCGCGGCGATGGCGCTGCCCACCCCCCCGGCATCGATCACGTCGTGCAGCACCGCGTGCCCGATGCGAAGGTCACCGCCGGCAGCTTCCGAGTTGCCGAACAGCAGCACCTCGCAGTTGCGCAGTTCCCCGCCCGCCGACGTGTTGGCGACGGAGGAATAGAGGTCCATGCGCTGCGCGATCACGCCGTCCGTCAGCGCGTCCGCGGCCACCTCACCGAGCGCCAGCGCGACGCCGAGCGCGGTCGCCCCGCGGGCATAGGGCTTGGAGCCGTTGGGATCGCGCGTCACCAGCCTGGCGCCGCGCCGGTCGGCGTCGGCGACCGCGGCCGGCGTCAGCAGCGGCCCCTTCACCTGCACGTAATGGACATCGGCCGCCGCGGCGATGCCGGCCTCGCGCTGCGCGCGGCGCACTGCCTCCGCGACCTCGCGCACCTCGCTCATCGTGCCGACTTCCTCCGGCGCGAAATCCCGCGTCACCGCGATGCCGAGTGCGAGCCGGGGTGCCCCTGCGGGCGCCGCCTCGCTGCGTGTGAACACCGTGGCATGCGGGCTGAGCACGCCTTCGGTGCCGCCGGACCAGACGAAGGCGATGCCGTGCATCACCTCCTCGGCGGTGGTGCCGAGATGGCGCGCGAGCAGCAGCGCGAACGACAGCGTGGCGAAGCCGCGGGTGAAATCGTTGGCGCCGCCGTTGCCCTCGGTCTTGCCGATCAGGGCGACGATCTCGGCCGGGTTGACGGTGCCGTCGGCGATCAGCCGCTCCAGGCCCGACACGTCGTTGGGGCTGTTCATCAGGATCTTATGGACGCCGACACGCATGTCGGATGCTCCTCCACTGGCGGGCGCGACGGCAAGTGGCCGCGCGGTCATTGTTACCACCCTGCCGCACCGCGCCCCGGTTGACAACGGGGGGCGGAGGGCGCGCGCGGTCGCTTCAGTCGTCTGCCGCGCGGGTCAGCAGATAGTCGCGGAAGCGGCGGCGCAGATCGAGCTTGCTGATCTTGCCGGTCGCCGAGTGCGGCAATTCCTCCAGCATCACCACCGCGTCGGGAATCCAGTAGTTCGGCACCTGCCCGCGATAGCCGGCCAGCAGCGCCGCCGGATCGATCTCGGTGCCGGCCCTGGGCACGACGATCAGCAGCGGACGCTCGTCCCATTTCGGGTGGGCGGCGGCAATCACCGCCGCCTCCGCCACCCCCGGCTGTGCGACGGCGATGTTTTCGAGCAGGATGGAGCTGATCCATTCGCCGCCGGACTTGATCACGTCCTTCGAGCGGTCGGTGATCTCCATGTTCCCGTCGGGCGAGATGGTCGCCACGTCGCCGCAGGTGAACCAGCCATCGCCGGTGAGCGCGCTGCCGGGCGCGTCGCCGTAATAGGCGCTGCACACCCAGTGCCCACGCACCTGGAGGTTGCCCGAGGTGACGCCATCCCACGGCAGTTCCCGCCCTTCGTCATCGACGATGCGCATGTCCAGGCCGAAGATCGCCCGACCCTGCCTGGCCTTGCGCCGCAGCGCCGCCGCCGCGTCCTCGCCGGCCAGATCGATCGGGGTGTTGAAGGTGCCGAGCGGGCTGGTCTCGGTCATGCCCCAGGCATGTTCGACGGTGATGCCGTATTCGCGGTCGAACGCCTCGATCAGTGCCGGCGGGCAGGCGGAGCCGCCGATGATGAGCCGCCGGACCGTCGCCAGCCGCTCCCCGCTCGCGCGCAGATGGGCGAGCAGGCCGAGCCAGACGGTCGGCACCCCGGCGGACACCGTCACCCGCTCCTCGTTCATCAGCCGCGTCACGCTGGCGCCGTCGAGATGCCGGCCCGGCATCACCAGCGCCGCCCCCATCGACGGCGCGGCATAGGCGCTGCCCCAGCCGTTGACATGGAACATCGGCACCACCGGCATCACCCGGTCGCCCGGCCGCAGGCCGAACACCGCCGCGGCATTCTCCGCCATCGTGTGCAGCATGATCGAGCGGTGGCTGTAGAGGACGCCCTTCGGACGGCCGGTTGTGCCGGAGGTGTAGCAGAGATTGGCCGCCGTCCGCTCATCGAAGTGCGGCCAGACGAAAGTTTCGTCGGCCGCTTCCATCAGCGTCTCGTAGCACAGCACGGCGATGCCGGGCGGCAGCGCAAGCGGCGGCATCTGCTCCGGCGTGGCGAGCAGCACCACGGCGCGCAAGCCGCCGGCGAGCTTCGCTGCCGCCGCCTCGATCAGCGCCGTGAAGCTGGTATCGGCGAACAGCAGCGCATCGCCGGCATGGTCCAGGATATAGGCGACATCATCGGGCGACAGCCGCGGATTGACCGTGTGGCAGATCGCGCCCATGCCGGAGATGCCGTAATAGAGCTCCATATGGCGGAAGCTGTTCCACGCCAGCGTCGCCACCCGGTCGTGCGGGCGGATGCCGAGCCCCTGAAGCACGCGGGCGAGCCGCCGGGCGCGGCGTTCCATCGCGGCATAGGTGGTGCGATGCGTCGCCCCGTCGAGCAGCCGCGAGACGATCTCGGTCTGGCCATGATGGCGGGCTGCGTGCTGGATGATCGAGGCGACCAGCAGCGGGTGTTCCTGCATCAGTCCGAACATGTTTCCTCCCGACCCGGGCGCGGCCCGCCCTGGCGGGCATTCTACGGCAATCGGGCGCGCTTTGTCACACCGCGCGCGCGGGCCGGGACGGTCGGCGCCGCAGGCAGCCTCAGGACGGCGGCTCGTCCGCCGCCGCGTCGCCGATCTGGTCCGCCAGCACCGCGCCGAGGCAGGCGCGCAGCCGTGCCAGCGTCTGCCGATGGTCGCGGGGCGCGCTCGCCTCCAGATCGATCGCCCCGCTCTCCGACCAGCCGCGCATGAGGGCATAGCGCGGGAACAGCATCACGCCGGGCTGCATGGCCATCTCGGTCATCGCCGCGCGATAGGGGGCGAGGTCGGCATGGCGGTCGAGCAGGCGGCTGAACTGCATGTCGATCAGCACGAGGTCGGCCCCCGACGCGGCGGCGGCGGCGATGCCGGCGGCCAGGGTGCGGCGGAACGGCTCCGCCGGCAGGCCGCGCAGCGCCTCCACCGTGCCGGTCTGCCACAGCACCAGCTGGAAACGGTGCGCGGCCAGTTCGCGCCGCAATGCGTCCAGCATCTCCTCGGCCGACTGGGCACGGTCGGCGCGCAGGGTGAGGCGGATGGCGGCGCCGGGCACGCGGGCGCGGAGCGCCTGCACCATGTCGTCCGGCACCGATCCCGCCGTCCCGCCCTGCGGGCCGAGCAGGCTGGCGGAGCCGAGGGCCAGCACGTCGAGCGTCCGCCCCGGCCGCAGTGCCGCGGCCAGGTGGGGCAGCCGATGGACGGTGAGGCTGAGCGACGGCGGCGGGCAGCTTCCCTGGGCCGGAGCGTGTGCCGCCGGCAGCCCGACCACCAGCAGCGCCGCCGCGATCACTCTGGCCCCCCGTGTCATGCCCGACGCGGTAACAGCCGATGGCGGGGCGGGGCAAGCGCCGGCGCGGCGGATCAGCCCAGCGCCGCCGCCAGCGCCTCCACGTCCTCGGCGGCGTCGCTGTTGGGGTGGCGGGCGAGCAGCAGCGTCTGCCGCCGGATTGCCTCGCCCACCCGCGCATCGCGGCGGATCACGCCGACGCAGGGCGGCGTGCGGCCGAGGAATGCGGTGCAGGCGCGGGCGAGCCGCAGATAGGTGCGCGTTCCGGCGGCGCGGGTCGGCGCCTGGTTGACCACGATGCGCGCGCTCGCCCCGCGCCCGGCGGCTTCGTGCAGCTTGAGCACCGCATAGGCGTCGGTCAGACTGGTCGGCTCCTCGGTCGCCACCACCAGCAGGAGGTCGGCGAAGGCCGCCAGACGCTGCACGGTCGGCTCCAGCCCCGCGCCGAGATCGAGCACCACCGTGTGGTAGCGCCGGGCGAGGTCGCTCAGTCCGTGCAGCACCGCCTCCAGCGTCGCCGGCGGCAGGGCGGCGAGGGTGCCGCTGCCGGAGCGGCCGGGCAGGATGTCGAACCCGCCCTCATGCGCCAGCACCGCCTCCGCCAGCGTCACCTGCCCGGCCAGCACGCCGCCGAGATCGGCGTGCGGGGTGAGGCCGAGCTGGATATCGACATTGGCAAGGCCGAGATCGGCATCGAACAGCAGCACGCGCCGTCCGGCCCGCGCGAGGGTGTGGCTCAGGGTCACGGCAAGCCAGGTCTTGCCGACCCCGCCCTTGCCGGAGGCGACGGCGATGAGGGTCATGCGGGTGGCTCCGGCAGGGTGCGGGCGAGGCGGGCGGCCAGCAGGTGGGGCGTGAACGGCACCAGACCGTCGGCCGCCCCGGGACCGATCCCGGCTTCCGCCAGCGCGAGGCCGGCGCCCGCGGCGGTCAGCACGCTGCCGAGGCGGCGGGCGCAATCGAGCCGGGTGACGATCAGCCGTTCGGCGCCGGCGGCGCGATAGGCGGCAGCGAGATCGGCGGCCTCGGCAGGATCGAGACCGGCAGGCAGCACGGCGACCAGCGCCGCCTGGAAGGTGGCGGCAAGGGTGGCAAGATCCTCGCGTTGCAGCGGTTGCAGCGGGTCGCTGCCGGGCAGGTCGATCAGCACCGGCGCACCGTTCCGGCGTTGCGCCATGGCCCGCGACAGCGCCACCGGATGGGCGGCGATGGCGAGTTCGAGCCCCAGCAGCCGCGTCAGGGCGGCAAGCTGCTCGGTGGCGCCGGCGCGCTGCCCGTCGGCGGTAACGACCAGCGGCGCCGCACCGGCCATCACCAGCCGGGTTGCCAGCCGCACCACGCTCAGCGTCTTGCCCGCTCCCGGCGGCCCGGCAAACAGCAGCGGCGGGTCGCCGGCGGCCAGCGGCAGCGGATCGAAGCGCAGCGTCACGGCGAGCGGCGTGTGGCGCAGCCGGGCCGCCAGCGGCGCCGGCACGCCATGCCAGGCGAGCGCCGCGGCGGGCGGCCCATCGGCGCGCGGGGCGGGAGCGGTTTCGGCCGGTTCCAGGGCTGCCGTCACTTCGATGCCGTCGCCGACGCGGCGGGTGCCGAGGATCAGCGCCTCGGCGCCGAGTTCGGCGCGCACCCGCCCCATCGCCTGGGCAAGCGTCGCGGCACGGAACAGGCGCAGCCGCATCAGAGGATGCCGACGGTGCGGATGCGCGCGCGCGGAGAGATTTCCGCCTGCGCCAGCACCGTGGTTGCCGGGCGGATGCGATCGACGACGGCACGGACATGCGGGCGGACGGTGCCGCTGGTCAGCAGCACCGGCGCCTCCGCCGCCGCGCCATCGAAGGCGGCGCGGAACCGCTGCATGAACTCGCCGAGCCGGCTCGGCGCCATCGCCAACTGCCGGTCCTCGGGCGGTCCGACGATCGCCTCGGCGAACGCCGCCTCCCATTCGGCGGAGAGGGTGACGAGCGGGATGTAGCCCTGCGGCCCGGTATGGGCGTCGCTGAGCTGGCGGGCGAGGCGGGCGCGGACATGGCCAGCGATCGCCGGAACCGCGCGCGCCTGCGCCGCGCACGCCTCCTGGATGCCTTCCAGGATGGTCGGCAGGTCGCGGATGGAGACGCGCTCGGCCAGCAGCGACTGCAACACCCGCTGCACGCCGCCGACCGAGATCTGCGCCGGCACCAGCTCGGCCACCAGCTTCTGCTGTTCGCGCGGCAGATCATCGAGCAGCTTCTGGGTCTCGGCGAAGGACAGCAGCTCGGCCATCGTCTGCTTGACGAGTTCGGTGAGATGCGTGGTCAGCACGCTCGCCGGATCGACCACGGTATAGCCGCGCAGACCGGCGGCCTCGCGCTGCCCTGCGTCGATCCAGAGGGCGGGCAGTCCGAACGCGGGTTCCTGCGTCGCTTCGCCCGGCAGGTCGGGCAGGCCGCCCTGCGGCGCCATCGCCAGGAACTGCGTCGGCCGCAACTCCCCTCGCCCGGCCTCGATTTCCTTGATCCGGACGGCATAGGTGTCGGCGGGCAGCAGCATGTTGTCCTGGATGCGCACCGGCGGCAGCACGAACCCCATCTCGGCGGCGATGGTGCGTCGCAGGCCCTTGATCTGTTCGGTCAGCCGCGGCGCCTCCCCGCCGGCGAGCACGAGCAGCCCATAGCCGAGTTCGAGCCGGATCACGTCCATGCGCAGCGCATCCGTGATCGGCGCCTCCCGCCCCGCGCCGGGCGCGGCGGTGGCGGGCGTGCCGCCGCCAGACGGTTCCGCGGCGGCGGGCGGATGCCGGTGGCGCAGCCACGCGCCGCCGCCGGCGAGGCCGGCCAGGGCCAGGAACGGCAGCATCGGCAGGCCGGGCATGGCGGACAGCACCGCGGCCGCACCGGCGGCGACGGCGAGCGGCTTGGGGCTGCCGCCCAGCTGACGCAACAGGGCGGTGTCGGCGCGGCCCTCCGAACTGCCCTTCGTCACCACGATGCCGGCGGCGGTGGAGACGAGCAGCGCCGGGATCTGGCTCACCAGCCCATCGCCCACGGTCAGCGTGGTGAAGGTCGCGGCGGCCTGCGCGAACGGCATGCCGTGGCGGATCAGGCCGATGGCAAGGCCGCCGGCGATGTTGATGCTGGTGATCAGCAGGCCGGCGACCGCATCGCCGCGCACGAACTTCGCCGCCCCGTCCATCGCGCCATAGAAGCCGCTTTCCTCCTCCAGTTCGCGGCGGCGGCGACGCGCCGTCTTCTCGTCGATGCTGCCGGCCGAGAGTTCGGCGTCGATCGCCATCTGCTTGCCCGGCATGGCATCGAGCGTGAAGCGCGCCGCGACCTCGGCGATCCGTCCCGAGCCCTTGGTGATCACCATGAAGTTGACCACCAGCAGGATGCCGAACAGGATCAGCCCGATCAGCACGTCCCCGCCCATCAGGAAGCCGCCGAAGGCCGCCACGACATGCCCCGCCGCGGTCGGCCCCTCGTTGCCGCGCGACAGGATGAGGCGCGTGGTCGCCACGTTGAGCGACAGCCGCAGCAGCGTGGTCAGCAGCAGCAGCGTCGGGAAGCTGGTGAAGTCGAGCGGGCGGCGCAGGAACAGCGCCACCATCAGCACCAGCACGGCACCGGTGACGGAGAGCGCCAGACCGATGTCGAGCACGAAGGACGGCAGCGGCAGGATCAGCACCGACAGCAGCGCCACCACGCCGAGCGCGAGACCGACATCGGTTCCCGGCGCATAGGCGCGCAGCCGCCCGGACCAGGGCGGCAGCAGCGTGGCGAGCGACACCGCCATCACGCCGAAACACCGACCGTCGGCGGCGGCACGGCGACGCCCGCGGCGGCATAGTCGCGCAGCTTGTTGCGCAGCGCGCGGATGGAGATGCCGAGCACGCTCGCTGCATGGGTGCGGTTGCCGCCGGTGTGGTGCAGGGTAGAAACGATCAGCTCGCGCTCCACCTCCGCGACGCTGCGTCCGACCAGGGCGGGAATGCCGCCGGCGGCGGACGGCACCGCTGCCGGCGCGGCGTCGCCGTGCAGCTCGATCGCCTCCGGCCCGATCGCATCGCCGGCGGCGAGCAGCACGGCGCGGTGCAGCGTGTTCTCCAGTTCCCGCACATTGCCGCGCCAGCCGTGCGCGACGAGACGGGCGAGCGCCGGCGCCGACAGCGGACGTTCCGGCAGGCCGTTGGCGGCGGCATAGCGCTTCACGAAATGGGCGGCGAGGACGGCGATGTCGGCACGGCGTTCGCGCAGCGGCGGAATCCGGACCGTCACCACGTCGAGCCGGAAATACAGATCCTCGCGGAAGCGGCCGGCGGCGGCGGCGGCGGCAAGGTCGCGGTTGGTGGTGGCGAGGATCCGCACATTCACCCGCACCGGGCGCGTGCCGCCGACACGGTCGATCTCGCGCTCCTGGATCGCGCGCAGCAGCTTGGCCTGCAGCCGCACCTCCAGCTCGCCGATCTCGTCGAGCAGCAGCGTGCCGCCGTCGGCCGCTTCGAACTTGCCGACGCGGCGGGCGAGGGCGCCACTGAACGCGCCCTTCTCATGGCCGAACAGCTCCGACTCCAGCAGCGTCTCGGGGATCGCGGCGCAGTTCAGCGCGACGAACGGGCCGCCGGCGCGGCGGGAGCGCCGGTGGATGTGGCGCGCCAGAACCTCCTTGCCGGTCCCGCTCTCGCCGGTGATCAGCACCGAGGCATCGGCGGCGGCGACCTGCCCGGCACGCCGGACCGTTGCCGCCATCACCGGATCGGCGAAGATCAGGGCATGATGGTCGTCGGCGACCGCGCCGAGGATGGCGGCGATCAGGTCCGGATCGGGAGGCAGCGGCAGGAACTCACGCGCGCCCTCGCGGATGGCGCGCACCGCCGCATCGGCCGGCGCATTGACGCCGCAGGCGACCACCGGCACCACGATCCGCTCCTGCGCCAGCGCCCGCAGCAGCGCGCCGACATCATGGCGAAGATCGCACAGCACCAGATCGATGCTGCCGTCTCCGCGCAGGCGGTCGAGCGCGGCGGCGGGATCGTCGCTCTGCACGATGCGCGCGCCGCGCGCCATCGCCATCTGCCCGGCCTGGCCGAGCGGGCCGGCGAGCGAGCCGACGATCAGCACGCGCATGGGCGCGGCCCGCCGTTCGCAGCCATGCGCGGCCACGCCTGCCGCGACGACCGGGCGGGAGGCCGCGAGGGCGCGATCATGAGCCGCGATCCGTCTTGACGATCTCGGTCATGGTGATGCCGAGGCGGTTGTCATCGACCATCACCACCTCGCCGCGGGCGACCAGGCGGTTGTTGACATAGACATCGATCGCCTCGCCGAGCTTGCGGTCCAGCTCCACCACCGCGCCGCGGCCGAGCTTCAGCAACTGGCTGACCTGCATCGTGGCCCTGCCGAGAACGGCGCTGACCGTGACCGGGATGTCGTACACCGCCTCCAGCTCGCGCGCGCTGCGCGCCTGCGCCGCTTCGGGGATGTCCGGCGCCGGATCGGCGGCGTCGATGAAGTCGGCTTCGTCGGGCATCGTTCACTCCGTCCTGTCCGGGGCCGCGGGCTGTCCTGCCGGATGCAGCACCGCGGCAATCTCCTGCCAGACCGCGCCGGCATCGCGCTCGGCGCTGCCGCCAGGCCAGAGCAGGCGCACGTCGCCCGGCGCCATCGCCGGATCGGCGACGATCTGCGGCACCGCCGGGTGGGCGGCGGTAAGCGGCGCCAGCGCCGCCGCGGCGGTCGCGGCCAGCGACGGATGCACGGCAAGCGAAAACGCCGCTTCCCGCTGCAACGCCGGCGTGACGGCGGCGATCACGCGCCTCAGTTCGGCCGCGCCATGCGCGGCGGCAAGCGTCGGAAAGGCGGCGCCGAGGGCAGCGAACAGGGTGCCGGCGAGGGCGGTCGCGCAGTGATCGACGGCCGCCGCCGCCGCCGCCGCGGCGCCGGCCAGCCGGGATGC
>JAJZNE010000169.1 GCA_021847995.1 Pseudomonadota bacterium
GGGTGGGCGTGCTGGTCTGCGGCGGCAACACGACCGCGGTGCGCTTCGACCCATGATCGCGACGCACCGGCGGGGCCGCCGCCCGCCGGCGGTTTGACAGGGCGCGGGGCGGCGACCTAACGTCGCATCCTTGTTGCAGGTGCGAACGACGCCGCCCGGCGCCGCCGCGGTCGCGCGCCGCTTTCCGTCCAGGGAGCCGCTTCGGAACGCCATGAAGGTCCTCGTCCCCGTCAAACGGGTGGTCGATTACAACGTCAAGGTACGCGTGCGCGCGGACGGAACCGGGGTCGAGACCGCCGGGGTCAAGATGTCGATGAACCCATTCGACGAAATCGCCGTCGAGGAAGCCATCCGCCTGCGCGAGAAGGGCGCGGTGAGCGAGATCGTCGCCGTCTCGCTCGGCGTTGCAGCGTGTTCGGAAACGATCCGCACCGCCCTCGCGATGGGCGCCGACCGCGGCATCCTGGTGGAGACCGATGTCGAACTACAACCTCTTGCGGTCGCCAAGCTGCTGCGCGCGCTGGCGGAACGGGAGCAGCCGCGGCTGATCATCCTGGGCAAGCAGGCCATCGACGACGACATGAACGCAACCGGCCAGATGCTCGCCGCCCTGCTCGGCTGGCCGCAGGGCACCTTCGCCTCCCGGCTGACCATCGAGGGCGACACCGCGATTGTGACGCGGGAGGTGGATGGCGGGCTTGAAACAGTGGCACTGACGCTGCCGGCGATCGTGACCACCGATCTGCGCCTCAATGAACCGCGCTATGCCAGCCTGCCCAATATCATGAAGGCGCGCAAGAAGCCGATCGAGACGGTGAAGCCGGCCGAGCTCGGCATCGACCCGGCGCCGCGCCTCAAGGTGGTGAAGGTGAGCGAGCCGCCGAAGCGCAAGGCGGGGGCGAAGGTCGGCTCGGTGGCCGAACTGGTGGCCAAGCTCAGGACGGAAGCGAAGGTGATCTGAGTCATGACCGCTCTTGTCCTGCTCGACCATGACGCTTCCGGCATCAAGCAGCCGGCCCGTTCCGCCGTCGCCGCGGCGCAGAAGCTGGGCGGCGAGGTCCATGTCCTGGTTGCCGGCGAAGGCATCGCCAGCGCCGCCGCGGCCGCGGCGAAGCTGCCCGGCGTGGCCCGCGTGCTCACCGCCGATGCGCCCGCCTATGCCCACGCGCTGGCCGAGCCGCTGGCGGCGCTGCTGGTCGCGCTTGCCCCCGGCTATTCCCATCTGCTCGCCGCCGCCACCGCCTCGGGCAAGAACGTGATGCCGCGCGTCGCCGCCCTGCTCGACGTGCAGCCGATCAGCGATATCGCCGAGGTGATCGACGCCGGCACCTTCGTCCGCCCGATCTATGCCGGCAACGCCCTCGCGACCGTCGCCAGCAGCGATGCGAAGAAGATCATCACCGTGCGGGCGGCGAGTTTCGACCCGGTGCCGGCGGAAGGCGGCAGCGCCCCGATCGAGGCGGTGCCGGCGGCCGAAGTGCCCGCGATCTCCCGCTTCGTCTCGGCGGAACTGTCGCGCAGCGAACGGCCGGAACTGACCGCCGCGCGCGTCGTCATCTCCGGCGGGCGGGGCATGCAGAGCGGCGAGAACTTCAAGCTGATCGAGCCGATCGCCGATTCGCTCGGCGCTGCCGTGGGTGCCTCGCGCGCCGCCGTGGATGCCGGCTTCGTGCCCAACGACTATCAGGTCGGGCAGACCGGAAAGATCGTCGCCCCGGATCTGTATGTCGCCGTCGGCATTTCCGGCGCCATCCAGCACCTTGCCGGCATGAAGGACAGCAAGGTGATCGTGGCGATCAACAAGGATGAGGAAGCGCCCATCTTCCAGGTCGCCGATTACGGCCTGGTGGCTGATCTGTTCACCGCGCTGCCCGAACTGGCGGCGGAGCTGGAGCGCACCCGCACATGACGATCGACGTGAAGCCGACCCCAGCCGCCGCCCCGGGCGCGCTGCTGGACACGCCGGAGATCGCCCGCATCGGCGTCGTCGGCGCCGGACAGATGGGCAACGGCATCGCCCATGTCTGCGCCCTTGCCGGTCTGCCGGTGGTGCTGGTGGACGTGAAGGCGGAGGCGCTGGAGCGTGCGCTCGGCACCATCGGGCGCAACATGGACCGGCAGATCAACCGCAAGGCCATATCCGGCGCCGACAAGCAGGCCGCCCTCGCCCGCATCGCCACCGCGGCCGACTACGCCGCCTGTGCCGAATGCGACATGGTGGTGGAAGCGGCCACCGAGAAGGAGGAGGTGAAGCGCGCCATCTACAAGGCGCTGACGCCGCA
Organism: Pseudomonadota bacterium; assembly: GCA_021847995.1. GTDB lineage: Bacteria > Pseudomonadota > Alphaproteobacteria > Acetobacterales > Acetobacteraceae > JAFKFJ01. The sequence goes on from JAJZNE010000169.1 coordinate 2,283, forward strand.
TCTCAAGCCGTCATGCATGCTGGCGAGCAACACGTCGTCGATCAGCATCACGCGGCTCGGCGCCTCCACCGACCGGCCCGAGAAATTCATCGGCATGCATTTCATGAATCCGGTGCCGGTGATGAAGCTGGTGGAGGTGATCCGCGGCATCGCGACCGATGAGCCGACCTTCCAGGCGACTCAGGCGCTGGCCCAGAAGCTCAACAAGACCACCGCCGTTTCCGAGGATTTCCCCGCCTTCATCGTCAACCGCATCCTGGTGCCGATGATCAACGAGGCGGTCTATGCACTGTACGAGGGTGTCGGGTCGATCGGCGCGATCGACATGGCGATGCGGCTCGGCGCCAATCATCCGATGGGGCCGCTGGAACTCGCCGACTTCATCGGCCTGGACACCTGCCTGTCGATCATGCAGGTGCTGTACGAAGGCCTGTCGGACAGCAAATACCGCCCCTGCCCGCTGCTGGTGAAATATGTCGAAGCCGGCTGGCTGGGCCGCAAGACCGGCCGCGGCTTCTACGACTACACGCAAAGCCCGCCCCGCCCGACCCGCTGAAGCGGCGCGCCGCGCCGGGGGCGGTTGCGCGCCGCGCCGGACATGCCATGTTGACGCCACGGCGCGCCAGAGCGGGAGGAACGTGAGCATGCAGATCGGCATCATCGGCCTTGGCCGGATGGGCGGCAACATTTCCCGCCGCCTGATGCGGGCGGGGCATCACTGCGTGGTGTTCGACGCCAATGCCAAGGCGACCGCGGCACTGGCCGCCGACGGCGCGACCGCGGCCGGGTCGCTTGCCGAACTGGTCGAGAAACTCGCCCCCTCCCCGCGCGCCGTCTGGGTGATGCTGCCGGCCGGACGCATCACCGAAGAGACCGTCACCGCCCTCGCCGGCCTGCTCGGCCGCGGCGACGTCGTGATCGACGGCGGCAACAGCTATTTCCGTGACGACATCCGCCGCGCCGCCGCCCTCGCCCCGAAGGGCATCCACTACATGGACGCCGGCACCTCCGGCGGCGTGTGGGGGCTGGAGCGGGGGTATTGCCTGATGGTCGGCGGCGCACCGGAGGCGTTCGCTGCGGTCGAGCCGATCTTCGCCGCCCTTGCCCCCGGCCTCGGCGATGTTCCCCGCACGCCGGAGCGCAAGGGCGAGCCGACCCGGGCCGAGCGCGGCTACATCCATGCCGGCCCGGTCGGTGCCGGGCATTTCGTGAAGATGGTACACAACGGCATCGAATACGGCATGATGCAGGCGATCGCGGAGGGATTCGACATCCTGCGCAGCCGCGCCGATGCCGCGGCATTGCCGGAGGCGGAACGCTACCGGCTGGACATGGCCGACATCGCGGAGGTTTGGCGCCGGGGCAGCGTCGTCAGTTCCTGGCTGCTCGACCTCACGGCCTCGGCGCTGGCCGATGACGGCCAGCTCGCCCGCTTCTCCGGCTTCGTCGAGGACAGCGGCGAAGGACGCTGGACGGTGGAGGCGGCGGTCGAGGAAGCGGTGCCGGCGGAGGTGCTGTCGGCCGCCCTCTACGCCCGCTTCCGCTCACGCCAGGATCACACTTTCGCCGAGAAGATGCTGTCGGCGATGCGCTTCGGCTTCGGCGGGCATGTCGAGCAGGGCCGCAAGACATGAGCGGGGCCGACCGCGCCAAGCAGGCGGCGGCGGAAGCGGCGGCACGGCTGGTCGAAAGCGGCATGCGGGTCGGCATCGGCAGCGGCTCGACGGTGCGCCACCTGATCCTGGCGCTCGGCCGGCGGGTGCGCGCGCAGGGTTTGCGGCTGGTCGGCATCCCGACCTCGACCGAAACCGAAGCGCTGGCGCTGACCCAGGGCATCACCCTCGCCGAGCCGGACGGTACGCCGCTCGATCTTGCCATCGACGGGGCCGACGAAGTGGAGCGGGGCACGCTCAGGCTGATCAAGGGACTGGGCGGCGCCCTGCTGCGCGAGAAGATCGTCGCCGAGGCGGCACGGCGGTTCGTGGTCATCGCCGATGCGTCGAAAATGGTGGAAACGCTCGGCGAGCGCGCGCCGCTGCCGGTCGAGGTGGTACGGTTCGGCCATGCCGCGACGGCGCAGCGGATCGCTGTCCTCGGCGGCCGTCCGGTGCTGCGGCGCGCGCAGGGCGAGGCGCCGTTCATCACCGATGGGGGCAACGTGATCTATGATTGTCCCGGCTTCGCGCCGATCCGCGATCCGTTCACGCTGGCACGCGATCTGCGCGCGATCGCCGGCGTGGTCGAAACCGGGCTGTTCCCGAGCCACGCCGAATGCGCGCTGATCGGCACCGCCGACGGTGCGGTGACGGAGCTGGAGCGGCCGGCATGACCTATCGCCGCGCGCTCATCGTCGGCGCCGGGCCGGGATTCTCGGCGTCGTTGGCGCGGCGCTTTGCCCGCGAGGGAATCGCGGTGGCGCTGGCGGCGCGGCAGACCGCGAAGCTCGCGGAACTGTGCGCGCAGACCGGGGCGACCGCCCATGCCTGCGATGCCGCCGATCCGGCGCAGGTCGCTGCCCTGTTCACGGCGCTGGAGGCCGCGGGCGCGCCCGACCTCGTTGTCTACAATGCGAGCGGCCGGGTACGCGGACCGATCGCGGAGCTTGACCCGGCGGAGGTGCAGCGCGCCCTGCAGGTCAGCGCCTACGGGGCGTTCCTGGTGGCCCAGCAGGCCGCCCGGCGGATGCTGCCGGCGCGGCATGGGGCGATCGTGCTGACCGGCGCGACGGCAGGGGTGAAGGGGTTCGCCCTCTCGGCGCCCTTCGCGATGGGCAAGTTCGCGCTGCGCGGGCTGGCGCAGAGCCTGGCGCGGGAGCTGGCGCCGCAGGGCATACATGTCCTGCATGTGGTGATCGACGGCGGCATCCGCGCCGACCATCGCCCCGACCCGGCCGACGCGCCGGACAGTATGCTCGCCCCCGATGCGATCGCCGACACCACCTGGCACACGCTCGCGCAGCACCGCAGCGCGTGGAGCTGGGAGATCGAGGTACGGCCCTGGGTGGAACGGTTCTGAACGCCGCTGCGGAGATGCCGGCAGTGGCGCATTCCGCTCTGTTCACGCTTGACCCGACAGGGCTTGGCGCGCTGTTCCTGGTGTCCCTGATCGCCGGCATCGGGATCGCGGCGGTCGGGCCGGGCGGGGTGCTGATGACGATCGGCCTGTTCGCGCTGACCCCGCTTTCCCCGCCGGCCGTCGCCGGCACGGCGATCGTGACGCATATCGGCACCGGGCTTGCCGGGACCGCGGCCTTCCTGCGCTCCGGCCAGTTGCGCCGGCGATCGACGCAGCGTCTCGCGCTGATCCTCGCTGCCAGCACGCTGATCGGCATCCCGATCGGGATCGCCGCGAATGCCCGGGTGTCGCGGCAGGGTTTCGGCATGCTGCTCGGCCTGTTCGCCGCGACGATCGGCGTGCTGGTGTGGCGGCGGCAGCGCAGCGGCGCGGCGCCGCACGCGACGGCGGAGCGGGGGTTGCCCGGCCTGATGCCCGCCGTCGCCGTCGGCCTTGGCGTCGCCGCGGCGAGCAGCCTGTTTGGGCTTGGCGGCCCGATGGTTGCGGTGCCGCTGCTGGTGCTGCTGCACGTCCCGCTGCTGGCGGCGCTGGCGGCGGCGCAGGCGCAGTCGGTGGTGGTCGCGGGAACCGGCACGATCGGCTATGCGCT